>NZ_PSWK01000025.1:0-54673 GCF_002932735.1 Rathayibacter sp. AY1B7 | reverse complement strand
GCAAGCCTCCTCGCCGTCGTCGCACTCGGAGCCGCCCCCGCCCCTCCCGTCGAGAAGGACACGCCATGCCAGCAATCGTCATCACCGGCGCCCAGTGGGGCGACGAGGGCAAGGGACGCGCCACCGACCTCCTCGGCAGCCGCGTCGACTACGTCGTGAAGTTCAACGGCGGCAACAACGCCGGGCACACCGTCGTCGTGGGCGACGAGAAGTACGCCCTGCACCTGCTCCCCTCCGGCATCCTCACCCCGGGCGTCGTCCCGGTCATCGCGAACGGCGTCGTCGTCGACATCGAGGTGCTGTTCCACGAGCTCGAGGCGCTGAGCGCCCGCGGCGTCGACGTGTCGAAGCTGCTCGTCAGCGCCAACGCGCACGTCATCACCAGCTACCACCGCACCCTCGACAAGGTGACGGAGCGCTTCCTCGGCAAGCGCCAGATCGGCACCACCGGCCGCGGCATCGGCCCGGCGTACGCCGACAAGATCAACCGCGTCGGCATCCGCATCCAGGACCTCTTCGACGAGAACATCCTCCGCCAGAAGGTCGAGGGCGCCCTCGACCAGAAGAACCACCTGCTGGTGAAGGTCTACAACCGCCGCGCGATCCTGGTCGAGCAGGTGCTGGAGGACCTGCTGCAGTACACCGAGCGCCTGCGCCCGATGGTCGCCGACACGTCGCTGGTCCTCTCGCAGGCGCTCGACGCCGGCAGGACGGTGCTGTTCGAGGCCGGCCAGGCCACGATGCTCGACGTCGACCACGGCACCTACCCGTTCGTCACCTCCTCCAACGCGACCTCGGGTGGAGCGGCCACCGGGTCCGGAGTCGCGCCGAACCGCATCGACCGCGTCATCGCGGTCATCAAGGCGTACACGACCCGCGTCGGCGCCGGACCGTTCCCGACCGAGCTCTTCGACGAGTGGGGCGAGTACCTCCGCCGGCAGGGCTTCGAGTTCGGCACCACGACCGGCCGCCCGCGCCGTTGCGGCTGGTACGACGCCCCGATCGCCCGCTACTCGGCGCGGATCAACGGGGTCACCGACTTCGTCCTCACCAAGCTCGACGTGCTCTCGGGCCTCGAGACCATCCCCGTCTGCGTCGCCTACGACGTCGACGGCGTGCGCCACGACGAGGTCCCGGTCTCGCAGAGCGACTTCCACCACGCGAAGCCGATCTACGAGGAGTTCCCCGGCTGGCAGGAGGACATCTCCGGCTGCCGCGAGTTCTCGGACCTGCCGCAGACCGCGCAGGACTACGTGCGCGCGCTCGAGGCGATGAGCGGCGCCCGGTTCTCGGCGATCGGCGTCGGCCCGGAGCGCGAGCAGGTCGTCGTGCTGCACGACCTGCTCGACTAGAAGCGGCGAGGAGCCGGGCCGGGCAGCCCTCTCGGAGGCGGCCGACGTGGTCACAATGGAGCAAGAACATCGGTGACCTCGCGGAGAGACGCGGATCCCGGGCCCTGTCGACGAATCCTTCCTGCGGTGTGGACACGAACGCCGCCGAGCGCGCCGGATAATCGGCGCATGCAGATCTACGCCGACCTCCCGGCCGTCCGCGCGCGGCAGATCCTGGCCGACGCCCTCGCTCTCGGCGTGGCCGTCGTGGCGATCGCCGCGGGGATCGCGGTCGGCTCGCTGATCGCCGGCCTGGCCGAGATCGGCCGTCGGCTCGAGAGCGCCGGCAGCGGCTTCGGCTCGACCATGAGCGACGCCGGGACCACCCTCGGCGGCATCCCCCTGCTCGGCGACGCCGTGCGCGCTCCGTTCGACGAGGCGAGCGGGGCCGGCTCCGTGCTCGCCGCCGCCGGACGCGACCAGCAGCAGCTCGCGAGCGCCCTGGCCGTGGTCGCCGGGCTCGCCGTCGGGGGCCTCCCGCTCCTGCTCCTGGCCGTGCTCTGGCTCCGGCCCCGGCTCCGCTTCGCCCGCCGGACCGCCGAGCTGCGCGCCCTCGGCTCGACCGGCGGCGGAACCGAGCTGCTGGCCCTGCGCGCGCTCACCCAGGCGTCCCCCCGCGACATCCTCGCCGCGCACCCGGACGCCGCCGCGGGCTGGCGGACCGGTGACCCCGCCGTCACCGCCGCGCTGGCGGCCCTCGCCCTCCGCCGGGCGGGGCTCCGGCCCCGCTGACCCCGCAGGACCACCGCGGGTCCGCCGGAGGGATGACGCCGCGAGCCACTGCGGACGACGCCGGCGACACGGGTGCCTCCGTAGCGTCGAGGACATGCAGAACCAGACCTCCTCCGTCGTGGCGCGCGTCGAGGGCGTGCGCAAGCTCTACGGCAGCACGCCGCCCGTCGTCGCCCTCGACGACGTCACGCTCTCGATCGAGCGGGGCGAGTTCACCGCGGTGATGGGCCCCAGCGGATCCGGCAAGTCGACGCTCATGCACGTCCTCGCCGGCCTCGACACCGCCTCCTCCGGCCGCGTGTTCCTCGGGGACGCCGAGATCACCTCGATGAGCGACGCCGAGCTGACCGTGCTCCGCCGCCGCAGCGTCGGCTTCGTCTTCCAGGCCTTCAACCTCGTCCCCACGCTCGACGTGCGCGGCAACATCCGCCTCCCGTTCGAGCTCGACGGCCGCTCCGTGACCGGCGACGAGGAGCAGTGGATCGCCCGGCTGATCGAGTCCCTCGGGCTCCGCGAGCGCCTCACGCACCGGCCCCACGAGCTCTCGGGCGGGCAGCAGCAGCGCGTGGCGATCGCCCGCGCCCTCGCCACCCGGCCGCAGCTGATCTTCGCCGACGAGCCCACCGGCAACCTGGACTCGCGCACCGGTCGCGAGGTCCTCAGCCTGCTCCGGGCCTCCACCCGCGAGTACGGCCAGTCGATCGCGATGGTCACCCACGACCCGATCGCGGCGGCCTACGCCGACCGCATCGTCTTCCTCCGCGACGGAGCCGTCGTCGACGACCGCCGCGGGATGAGCGCCGAGGAGATCTCGCGCGCGATGCTCACGATGGAGGGCGCGGCGTGAGCGGCGTGCGCACGGGCTCGAGCCAGGGCGGGGGCGCCATCGTCACCGTCGCCGCACTCGCCGCGGCGTTCGGCGCCGTGCTGGTGCAGGTCATCGCCGACATGGTCGCGGCCTTCGCAGCCGCGGGGATCGACGGCATCGGCCAGGTCGCCCTCATGCTCGGGATGGTCGGCGCCGTCTTCTTCGGCATCGCCGTGTTCGTGGGCGGGATCGTCACGGCCAACGCGGTCTCGACCGTCATCGCCGGGCGCACCCGCGAGATCGCCCTGCTGCGCCTGCTCGGCGCCTCCGGCCGGTCGCTGCGCAGCGGGATCGTCCGCACGGGCCTCCTGCAGGGGCTCCTCGGAGCGGCGATCGGCCTGGTCGCCGGCGTCGCTCTCGTGGCGCTCGCCGCGGAGCTCGCCATCCGGAGCGGCACCCTGCCCCGCTTCGACTACCCGCTCGTCTCGCCCGGCCTCGTGCTGCCGCTGATCGCCGTGGTCGCCTCGACGGTCATCGCCTCGTGGTCCGGATCGCGCCGCGTGCTCGCGGTCGCGCCGTCGCAGGCCGCCGGATCGTCCGCCGAACCCCGCTACGAGGAGCTGCGCGGCCGCACCGCCCGCAACATCACGGCGATCGTCTTCGTCGTGGTCGGCGCGCTGCTGCTCGCCGGCGGCGTGGTGTTCGGGCTGGCCAACCCCGGCGGCGTCCTGCTCGGGCTGGTCGGAGGCATGGCGTCCTTCACCGGCGTGATCCTCGGGGCGCCCGTCCTGCTCCCTCCGCTCACGGCCCTCGTGGGCCGCGCCTTCGGCCGGGGCCCCGTCGCCCGCCTGGCGTCCGCCAACGCCGTCCGCAATCCGGCGCGCAGCGCC
Source organism: Rathayibacter sp. AY1B7 (assembly GCF_002932735.1). Classification (NCBI taxonomy): domain Bacteria; kingdom Bacillati; phylum Actinomycetota; class Actinomycetes; order Micrococcales; family Microbacteriaceae; genus Rathayibacter; species Rathayibacter sp. AY1B7. The sequence continues at coordinate 50,852 of NZ_PSWK01000025.1, read as the reverse complement.
CGCGCCGTCATCGGACTGGTCATCGGAGTGTCGCTGGTCACGATGTTCGCGGTCGCCGCCGCCACCTTCGGCACGATCATGGAGCGCTCGGGCGAGACGAACCCCGAGGTGATCGCGGCGTTCGAGCAGTTCATCCAGGTGAGCACCGCGGTGATGAGCGTCCTGCTCGGCTTCTCGGTCGTCCTGGCCGCCGTCGGCATGGTCAACACGCTGTCGCTCAGCGTGCTGCAGCGCCGGCGCGAGCTGGGCCTGCTCCGCGCGCTCGGCTTCACCGGCTCGCAGGTGCGGTCGATGGTGGTGCTCGAGGCGGCGCAGATGATCATCGCTGCCGCGGTGCTCGGCATCGTGCTCGGGATCGTCTACGGCTGGTGCGGCGCGATCTCGGTGTTCGGCTCGCTGCCGGGCATCGGACTGATCCCGCCGACCGTCCCGGTGCCGATCCTGGTGGCGGTGCTCGTGGTCGGTGTCGTGATCACGGTCGTCTCGGCCGTGCTGCCCGCCCGCCGCGCCACGAAGGTGTCGCCGGTCGCCGCTCTCGCCGTGGCCTGAGGACCGGCGCCACGTAGAACCCGCGGCCTGAGGATCGGCGCCCTCACCACGGAGGACCCGGTGCCCCGAGGGCCGGCGCCGCGCAGAACCCGCAGCCGGAGGGCCGGCGCCCTCACACCACCGAGAACCCCGCGGCGAGGGGCTCCCGCCCGCTCAGCGCGAGCAGGAGCTCCTCGCCGCGTCCGGCTCGAGCGGCCAGCCCGCCGGTCAGCGCGCAGCACGCCTCGACGGCCTCGCCGGGCAGCACGTGCGGGATCCCGGTGGCCCGCGAGACGTCGAGCGTGTGCACGACCAGCTCGAGCAGCCGGGTCCGGAGGTGCTCGTCCAGCTCGATCGCGTGGTCGCCCACGGCGACGAGGCGGCCGGGACGGTGGGCGGCGACCAGCTCGACCGCGCGGCCCGCCGCCTCCGCCAGCGCCTGAGCCGGCCTGTCGCCGAGCAGCAGCCCCGCCTCGACCCCGCGCCGCGCCACCGCCGCGGGGTCGGCGACGTTCCCGGCCAGCGCGGCGTAGTAGTCGAGCGCGTCCTCGATGGTCGGCTCGGGCGGCTCCGGAGCGAGGAGGTACGCCTCGACCGTCAGCACCGCCCGCAACGCGTGGCCCGCGAGGCCGCGGACGTCCCAGACGCCGAGCCCCGGCTGCTCCCACTGGTCGTCCCGCACCTGCGCGAGCAGGCCGACGAGGGCGGCGGCGGCGGACTCGAACAGCGCGGCGGTGCTCATGGAGCCATGCTGGCACGGTGCCCCACACTGATCGCATGAGCAGTCCCCGCCGCCCCGGTCCCGTCACGCTCGTCGGCCGCTCGATCGTCCTCGAGCCGCTCGCCGCCGACCACGTCGAGCCGCTCGGGCGGGCGATTGGGCATCCGGAGGTGTTCGCCGGCGGCTACGGAGGAGGACCCGCCGGCCTCCCCGGCACCCCGGAGGAGTTCCGCGCCTTCGTCGACCGCTACTACCCCTGGGGCACGGGCCTGCCGTTCGCCGTGCTGCAGGAGGGGCGCGTCGTCGGCACGACCTCGCTGGCCGACTTCGACGAGACGCGCGAGGCTGCCCACCTCGGCTGGACGGCCTACGCGCCCGAGACGTGGGGCACCGTCGTGAACCCGGAGGCGAAGCGGCTGGTGCTCGGGCTCGCCTTCGACAGCGGCTACGAGCGGGTGAAGCTCCAGGCGGATGCGGTGAACGCGCGCTCGCGGACCGCGATCCTCCGCCTCGGCGCCGTGTTCGAGGGGGTGCTCCGCCACGACCAGCGGCGGGCCGACGGCTCGTGGCGCGACACGGCCGTCCACTCGATCCTCGCGGCCGAGTGGCCGGCCGTCCGCGACGCGCTCGACCGCCGGATCGACGCGGCGCTAGCGCTCCCCGCCTCGACCGCGCAACCGCTGACCGGGCGGCCGCCCGAGGAGTAGGAAGGAGGCATGGAACGCATCCACTACGCCGGCAGCTCCGTGCTGACGGGTACCGCCATCGCGCGGTCGCTGCTGGCCTACGCGGAGGCGCTGGCGCTCACCAAGGGGTCGATCACGGTCGACATCCCGATCCGCCAGGAGTCCGGCCGGCCCGGACGGGCGGCGCTGCTGATCGGACCGGCGAGCCAGCTGTTCTCGGAGTCCGAGGACGACGGAGCCGAGGAGCTGCTCGACGAGGAGCTCGTCGAGCGCTTCACCCGCGAGACGGCCCGCCTGGGCGTCTCGCACCCCGTGGCCGAGGAGGACGGCGGCGCCGGGCCCCTCTCCGCCGTCGACACCGAGATCCCGCACTTCCACGGCGAGGACGACTCCTGGTGAGCATCCGGGGCGCCGGTAGGATCGACACTCACGACTCCGCCCGACCCTTCGCGGACGGGCGACTTCCCGAACGGAGAACCGCCTGATGGGGCGACTGATCTACGACTCGACCCTCGAGGCCGACTTCGACGACCGTCTGCTGGCGCACCTGCAGATCGTGATCGGCTCGAAGCTCGCGCGCAACGAGTCCTTCTACTTCTCGTGGAAGGACTCGCAGGCGGTCGGCGACGGACGCACCTCGATCTGGCTGCACCCCGCCATCCCGCTGCGCTTCAAGTACCACGGCGGCCGTGCCCCGAACATCAACCCGGACTGGATCCGCCAGCTGCTCGCCGACTCGCACACGGCGCACGGGCTGCGGATCAGCGAGGAGCCCCACGGGACCGCCCGTCAGAGCGAGGAGAGCATGCTGTGAAGCGCGTCGAGATCATCTACGGCGGAGCGCCGTTCAGCCTGAGCGAGACGTCGGCCGCGGAGGTGCGCGAGAGCATCGACCGCGCCCTGGACGGCTCCGCGTCGCGCTGGATCACGGTGAACCAGGGCGAGGGCGAGCCTCGCGAGACCTCGATCCTGATCACGCCGGGAGTGGCGTTCTCGGTCGCCGACGTCGCGCACTGAGGTCGACGCCGCGGTCACGGTGATCGCCGCCGCTCACGCCGCCGGCCCGGGCCGGGGCGCTCGCACCGCCGGCCCGCCTCGGAACGACTGCCGTCCTCAGCGCACCCGCGCCGCTCAGCCCGCCAGCACGCGCGGGAACTCCCCCGGGATCTCGCTCGCGAGGTACCCGGCCGGGCCGATCCGCGCGGAGAGGCGCGTGTCCGCCTCCGTGTGCAGGAACGCGCCCCAGGCGGCCGCGCCCATCGGGTCGACGCCGCGCCCGCGCAGGCCCGCCGTCGCTCCGGCGAGCACGTCGCCGCTGCCCGCGGTGGCCAGCCCGGGGTGCTCGCCCTCGATCCGCACCGCGTCGCCGTCCGGCGAGGCGATGGTGTTGAACAGGCTCACCACCGCGCCGTAGCGCTCGGCGACCGCGAGGGCGGCCCGCTCGACGTCGTCGACCTCCTCGCCGAGGAGCCGGGACGCCTCCTCCGAGTTCGGGGTCAGCAGGAGCCGGCCCGCGAGCCTCCGCGCGAGACGGCGCTGCCCGGGCAGGACTCCGAGCGGGAAGGCGTCGAGGTGCACGGCCGGCACGTCGTCGAGGAGCGGAGCGAGGGCACGGAGGGTCGCGGCGGTCGCGCGCGGGTCGTCCAGGCCGGGTCCGATCAGGGCGACGTCGGCGGAGGAGAGCTCGCCGGCCAGGACGTCGAGCCCGCGGCCCGAGACGGAGCCGGTGCGCGTCTGCGCGAGGGGGACCACTCCGCACTCCGGCAGCGCGACCGCGGTGGCCGACGCGACCGACTCGGCGACGCAGAGCGTGATGCGCCCCGCGCCGGTCCGCAGCGCGGCGATCCCCGCGAGGATCGCAGCTCCGGGCGTCTTGCGGGCGCCGCCGACGACGACCACGTCGCCGCGGGAGTGCTTCGAGCCTCCGGGCTCGGGGAGGGGCCAGCGCTGCTCGAGCAGGGCGCGGGAGACGAGGTCACTCATGAGGGTATCCTTCTCCGGCTGCGCGGTCGTCGTGCCGGGTGACGGGGGCGCCGGAGCGCTCGAGGTGGGACGTGCGGTTGAAGAGCTCGAGGCGCCACGCGTCGCCGTCGCGGACGAGACGGGTGACGGAGCCGTTGGCGACGGGCGTCGAGGCGCCGATGTCGAGCAGCTCGTGCTCGGAGAGGCCCTCGAGGACGTAGCGGAGGACGAGGACGACCGCGTCGTGGCAGAAGAGGATCGCCGGCCCGGGAGGCGCGGCGACGGCGAGGTGGTCGACGAAGGCGCGGACGCGGAGCGCGAGGTCCGTCCAGGCCTCGCCTCCCGGCGGCCGGTAGTAGAACTTGCCGAGCCACTCGCGCCGCGCCGCCTCCTCGGGCATCCGGGCCCGCACGCCGGCGGAGGTGAGGCGGTCGGTGACGCCGAGGTCGCGGTCGCGCAGGCGCTCGTCGGGGCGCAGCCGCAGGTCGATGCCGGCCTCGCCGAGGGCGAGACGCGCGGTCGCGGAGGCGCGGCGGTAGGGCGACGTCCAGGCGGAGGCGGGCCGCGCCTCCTCGGCCAGCCAGCGGCCGAGCGCGCGGGCCTGCTCCTCGCCGGCGGGGGAGAGCTCGACGTCGGGGTCGCGGCGGTCGACGGCGATCTCGTGCGCCCCCGAGGCCTCGGCGGCGCTCGCCGCGATGTTGGCGAGGCTCTCGCCGTGGCGGACGAGGAGGAGCTCGGTCGGGCCGGTGGAGGAGGCGGGCATGACTCCACGCTCCGCCTCGCGGGCCGGAGGCGCCAGGGGGTTCCGCCGCGGCGACGCGGGTTGCTACGGAGTCGTCAGGGGTTCCGCCGCCGTCAGGGCGCCTCTCCGTCGGCGCGCTCCTCCGCCGAGACCGCCGTGACGACCGCGGTGAGCGTCTCGGGGTCGCTCAGGATGCGGAAGTGCCCGCCGGTCTCGATCCGGACGTTGACCGCGCCCTCGAGCATGCTGCCCTCGGGGATGTGCGGATCGAAGAGGCCGAACACGGAGGTGATCCGCGCGTTCGCTCCGGAGCGGCTCGACAGCAGCAGGGTCGTGGCGTCGCGCGGCGAGAAGGCGCGCAGGCTCCGGAGGACCAGGTAGGGCGCGTAGCGGGAGCCGCCGAACGGAGTCGCCACGGCGACCATCCGGTCGACCCGGCCGTCCGGGTCGAGCTCGGTCATCACGTACTTGCCGATCAGTCCGCCCTTGCTGTGGGCGACGATCACCACGTCGCGGAGCCCGTGCTCGGCGAGGTAGGCGGCCACGTCCTCCGCGGTCCGGGCGACCGGGCGGCCGTTGCGGCCGAGGCTCGTCAGCACGTGGAGAGGGTGCCCGCGCTCGTGCAGCGGATCGATGATCGGGCGGAGGAAGGACCAGGTCTCCCAGATCCCCGGCAGGACCACGACGGGCCGCCGGTCGCCGTCGAGGTAGTCGTCCGGGGCACGGCGCGAGAGGACGCCGCGCACCTGCCAGGCGACGGCGTAGGCGTAGTCGCGGATCCACCAGACGGCGTCGCGGACCAGGCGCCGGAGCCGGCTCATGCGGCCGGCTCCGACCGGAGGGGGAGCGGGGCGGCGGGCCTCTCGCCGAGCGCGGCGGCGAAGCGGAGGATCTCGCGGGCGAGCGCTCCGGGCTCGGTGCGGGGGACGACGTGGCGCGAGCCGGCGAACTCGACGAGCCGCCCCTCGCGCGCGTGGGCCGTGAGCCGCTCGCACCAGTCACGGGTGGCGATCGGATCGTCGCGGCCGCGGGCGACGAGGACCGGCACCTCCAGCCGGGCGACGCGCTCCTGGACCGGATGCCGCAGCATCTCGGGCAGCTGGCGCAGGTACCAGCGCAGGCCGCCGCGCAGGTAGTCGGCCAGCAGGATCGCGTCGACGCCCACCGGCTCGCCGAGGCAGTCCCGCAGCAGCGCGAGCCCCTGGCGGGCCGCTCCGGGCTGCTGCGGATCCACCACCGGCCCGATGAGCACCGCGCCGTCGACGAGGCCGGGCGCGCGCAGCCCCAGCTCGACCGCCACCTGCGACCCCATCGAGTGCCCGACGACGACCGCGCGCGAGACGCCCAGTCCGCGGAGGACCTGCTCGACCTGCCGCGCGTGGTCCTCGAGGCCGACCCTCCGCCGCGGTCGCCCGTTCGCGCCGAAGCCGGCGAGGTCGACGCCGATCACCCGGCCGTGCCGCTTCAGGCGGGCGGCGAGCGGCGAGAAGGTGTGGTGCGACATCCCGATCCCGTGGATCAGGACGAACACCGCGCCCGCCCCGGCCGGACCGGTGTCGACCGTCCGCAGCGTGACGCCGTCGACGGAGTGCTGGATGAAGCCGGAGCGGCGAAGTCGTTTCAGGAGCACTTCCCCAGGCTAGAGATTCGACAGTCGACGTGGTGCGATTCGCCCATCGATTCTGTGACTTAAGGCGGCGAGGCCCTGGTCGAACGCACAGAGAACAAAGGGAGCTTGCCTCTTGCGGATCTCACGAAAGAATCGGCATGCGCACAGCCCACTCTCCTCGGGTGTTCCGGGACGACCCGACGGTCACGACGTCGGCGATCGGGCCGAGCCGTTGCCGTAACTTGATGAGCAACTCGGACGGGTCGACGATCGGAACGGCCCGGTCCTCGCAATGGAGAACGATCTTCACGGAAAGGACCTGACCGGAGCGGATCGCGAGATTCTTCTCGGCCGAGTCCTCCGCCTTCCGAGTCGCGGCAGCTAGTCCGGCGAGGGTGGCGGTAACTTTCTTCGCGACGGTCACGGCTAGCTCGGTCGGATGCAATCCTCTTGCATTTGCGTGCCGATAGTCTTTGACCTCTATCAGGACCAGGCGGAGATCGATACCGTCGGGATTGCGCTCAATGGCGACAACGTCGACTGCCTTGATGCCGTCGTGAACTCGAAGGAAAATATTCCGAAAGAAGTCGGACTCGTCGTACTTAAGGACGTCCCAGTTCTCGGGAAACGAGAAGTCGGCGCCATCTACGTCGAGGATCATGCTTCGCTCATGGCGTCGAGGTAACGATCCGACTGGGCGAGCGACTCATCGAGGACAGCGAGACTCTCCAATTCGTCGAGGAACTGACCTGCGTCTGTCCTGACCCCGTCTTCACCTCTGGAAAGAGTGACGAACTGCATGGCCGGGAACGTGTCGCCTTCGGTGCGCTTAAGGATCTCGAGTTCCTTCATCAGGTAAAGACTATGCGTCCCGACGAAGACCTGGACGCCCGAGCGGGCGAGCTGCGCTATCGTGCGCGCGACGTGACGAAGCACCCGCGGGTTCAGATTCGCTTCCGGTTCGTCCCAAAAGAGGAAACCACTGTCAAACAGGGTTCCATTGGCGATGAGCCTAGCAAGCATCGCCAGTTTCCGCATTCCCTCGGCGACAAGCGGCATCTCATACTTGCCGCCGCCCGAGACCTTGAGATAGAAACGACCTCCTTCTTCGACGACGCTACCGCCCAAGGAGTCCTCAAGAGGTGCGAGTAACTCTTTCACGCGTTCCTGACGAGGACCGCGGCTGAGTGGAAGACCTAGAAGGACGCACGTGTCACGCCACGTCTCCTCGAACTCCAAGGAAGTCCTTTCGTACAGTGACACGAACCCGGGGTAGATCGTCAGTAGTTCCCGCGTGGGCAGATAGACGGGCGTGCCTTGAAGGGGCGCGGCGAGTCGGTGCTCAACCTTGACCTCTGATTGCGAGTTCGTTGCAAACGAGAAGGCGATGCGTTGACGGGCTCCCGAGAACTGCAGCTCGACTTCCGCGCGACCGCGCCCTACACGTCGACGGACGAGGCGCCCCAGACTTTCCGGCCTGAAGACGCTAACCAGTTTCGCGGCGAGCTGATTACCTAGGCTCGCGGAAAGCGAGTCTCGTGGCGTCTCGTCCGCGGAGAGTACTGAGTACATCGCCTTGAGGAGGTGAGACTTCCCAGCCCCGTTCTCACCCGCGAATACATTGATGCCGCTAGCCATCGGAAGATCTAGGCCGGAGAATACGGTGAAGTCGTTGACGCGGAGTCGTTCGATGGTCGAGGGCATGCAGGCACCGTTCTGTTCGCGGGTGGACTCTCCCGCACCCTATCGGCCCTCCGCCAGGAGAGTCGCAGGACGCGCGAGTATACGGCGCGGCGCGCGGGCTCGAGCGGGGCCATATGGGTTGAGTGCTCATGGTCCTCGTTGGAGCTGGGCCTGCAGCGCCGGACGTGTGGGCGCTGTCAAGCGGCTCCTCCGCGGCGGCGCCCCTGCCTAGCCTCGAAGGAGGGGGCCGGCGTGCGCCGCTCCCAGGAGGGATGACGCCATGCGGATCGCGATCGTCGGGGCGACCGGCAACCTGGGTACGGCGCTGCTGCGGCGCCTGCACGGCGAAGCCGGGGTGGAGGAGATCGTGGGCATCGCCCGCCGCGCCCCTCGGCTCCGCTCGGAGGAGTACCGCGACGTGCGCTGGGTCGAGATCGACCTCGCGTCGAGCGTCGCCCCGCGGCGGCTCCGCGAGGCCTTCGCCGGCGTCGACGCCGTCGTGCACCTCGCCTGGGCGCTGCAGCCCAGCCACGACGAGCCGTTCCAGCGGCTGGTCGACGTCGGAGGCACCGCGGCCGTGCTCGAGGCGGTCGCCGCCGCGGGAGTCGGCCAGGTCGCCGTCGCCTCGTCCGTGGGTGCCTACAGCGCGGCGCCGAAGTCGATCCGGGTGACCGAGGACTGGCCCACGGGCGGCCTGCACACCTCGACCTACAGCCGCCACAAGGCCGCGAACGAGCGGCAGCTCGACGCCTTCGAGGAGCGGCACCCCGAGATCGTCGTCACGCGCCTGCGCCCGGGGCTCGTCTTCCAGCGCGGAGCGGCGACCGAGATCGCCGGGCTCTTCGCCGGACCCCACTACCCGACGCGGTGGCTGAAGGCGGTCCGGATCCCGGTCCTTCCGCTGCCGAGAAGCATCGTCTTCCAGGGCGTGCACGCCGACGACGTGGCCGACGCCTTCTGGCGCGCGCTCGACCGGCGCGCCGGCGGGGCCTTCAACATCGCGGCCGAGCCGGTCCTCACCCCGGAGCGGCTGGCGCACGCCTTCGGCGCCCGCCTGGTCACGGTGCCGTTCGGGCTGCTCCGCTCCGTCGTCACCGCGACCTGGCACCTGCGCCTGCAGCGCACCGACGCGGGCTGGCTCGACATCGCGGGCAACGTCCCGGTGATGTCGACCGAGCGCGCCCGCGCCGAGCTCGGCTGGGCGCCGACCCGCACGGCGGAGGAGGCGCTCGCCGAGCTCGTGACCGGCCTGGCCGACCGCTCGACCGTCCCGGGCTCGCCCCCGCTCCGGGGCTGATCCGGCCGGGAGTCGATCAGAGGCGAGCCCTCCCGGTCAGTCGGCGATGCGGATGAGCACCTTTCCCGTCGCGCCCTGCTCGACCGCGTCGTGGGCGGCCGCGGTCTCCTCGAGCGGGAACCAGGTCAGCGGGAGGCCCGCCTCCTCGCCCACCGGGAGCGCGCCGTCGGCGAGCGCCGCGGTGATGTCCTCGGCCGCGGCCTGCAGCGCCTCCTCGCCCACGGTGTAGAGCAGCAGGCCCTGCCAGCGGGCGTTCTTCGCGAAGCTCGCGACGATCGGCACGGTGAACTCGTCGCCGTTGTTGTTCGCGTAGTACCCGATGCTGCCGTGGTTGGCGAGCACCTCGACGTCGAGCGCGGCGTTCTGAGCCGGTGCGACCTCGACCACGTGCTGGACGCCCTCGGGGGCGAGCTCGCGGATCCGGTCGGCGAGCGCGTCGTCCGGGTACTGCAGCACGTGCTGCGCACCGGCCGCACGGGCGAGCCGCTCCTTGGAGTCGCTGCTCACCGTCGCGATGACGGTCGCCCCGGCCCAGACCGCGAGCTGGATCGCGGCGTGCCCGACGGCTCCGGCGCCGCCCTGGACCAGGACGGTGCGACCGGCGAGGGCGCCGGGCGCGAGGCGGGAGGGGCCGTGCTCGTGCACGGTGAGGGCGCGGTGGGCGGTCATCGCGGGGACGCCGAGGCTCGCGGCGACGTCGGTGCCGACGCCCTCGGGCAGGCGCACGACGTGCTCGGCGGCGAGCACCGCCGACTCCTGCGCGGTGCCGGTGGGGCGGCGGTGCGCGGAGAGGTACATCCAGACCCGGTCGCCGACGGCCAGGCCCTCGACGCCCTCGCCGACCGCCTCGACGACACCGGCGCCGTCCTGGTTCGGCACGACCTCGTCGAACGCGAGGTCGCCGTCGGCGCGCGCCTTCCAGTCGGTCGGATTCACGCCCGACGCCAGGACGCGGACGCGGACCTCGCCGGCGCCCGGCACCCGCTCCTCCCGGTCGACGAGGGAGAGGACGGAGGAGTCACCGGTGCGGGAGTAGACGATCGATCGCATACGGAGGGCAAGGAGCGCGGGCGGCGGTGTATTCCCGGCGGCACGACGAAGGGCGGCGGGCCCGGAGGCCCACCGCCCTGTCAGCGCCGACGGATCAGTGCTGCACGTCCTCCTGGACGGCGTGCTTGGCCTCGCGGGCCGAGTCCTTCACGTCGTCGGTGGCGGAGGTACCCGCCTCCTTGACGTTCTGCGCGGCGTCGGTCGCGGTCTCCTTGACGGAGGCGAACGCCTGCTGCGCGGGCTCGCGGAGCTCGCTCGCCGCCTCCTTGGCCGCGTCGGTCACCTTGTCGACGACCGGCTGGGCCTGCTCCTTGACGCGGCTCGCCGCCTCCTTCTCCTTGCTGGAGGCGGGGATGAGCGAGGCGACGAGGAGTCCGGCGCCGAGGGCGATGAGCCCCACGGCGAACGGGTTGCCCTCGGCCTTGGCCTTCGCCGAGCCCGCACCGCTCGAGAGCGAGTCGGAGGCGTCGTGCGCCGAGCCCATCACGCGGTCGCGGACGGAGCCCACGGCCGACTTGACCTTGTCGGTCTGACGCTGCGCGATGGCGGACGGGCTGACCTTCTCGGCCAGCGCGTCGACGTCCCCGCCCAGCTCGAGGCGCGTGCGCTCGATGTCCGCCCGGATCTCCTCGGGTGTCTTGTTCTGTCCTGCGTCGTACGTCATCGTCCTGCCCCGTTCGGCTTGAGGGTGTCGGGAATCTTCTTGAGGGAGTCGACCGTCTCGGGAGCGCCGTCGACCTGCTTCAGGCTCTTGCGGCCCACCGCGTAGAGGATCGCGGCCACGATCGCCCAGATGACGGCCACGACCACTCCGGACCAGCCGTTGCCGATCAGAGTGCCCAGGCCCCACCAGAGGGCGATCGAGAGGAAGAGCACGGCCATCAGCGCGGCGTAGCCCGCCCCGCCGAGGAGGCCCGCTCCCTTGCCCGCCTTGCCGGCGGACTCCTTGAGCTCGGCCTTGGCGAGGGCCATCTCCTGGCGGATCAGCGTGGAGAGGTCGCGCGAGACCTCGCCGAGCAGATCGCCCAGCGACGTCGACCCGGCCCGCTGGTCGGGCGTCTCCGTCGAGCGGTGGACGCCCGTCGGGTCGGTCACAGCCGGCCGCCGTTCGGGAAGCCGCCGTCGAGCGGGTCGGAGACGGGCTCGGTCGGCGCGTAGTCGCGCTCGAGGGAGCTCGAGCCGACGGTGCCGTAGGCGGACGCGACGGGCGCGTCGTACGCGGAGGCGTCGGAGTGCGCGGTGGTCGAGGCGGGGGCGTCGAACTCGGGTCCGTCGGTGCGGGTGCTCGTCGCCTCCTTCTCGTCCTTCGCCTCGGCGGTCAGGGCGCGGATGAGGCGCCCGCCGACGAGTCCCGTCGCCGCGGCGATGAGGATGAAGGCACCCGGGCGGCGGCGGGCGAACGCGCGGACGTCGTCGAGGAGCTCGGACGGGTCGCGGTTCTCGAGCCACGAGGCCACACCCTGCACGCGGGTGGCCGCCTGGGAGACGAGCTTCGCGGCGGCGTTGTCGCTGCCGCCCTCGCCGTTGGCCAGCGCGGTCAGGTCGTCACTGAAGGCGCGGGCGCCCTTGGCGGCGTTCTCCTTCTGGGCGTGGGCCTGCTCGGTGAGCTGGGTGCGGCTCTGGTCGTAGAGGTCCTTGACCTGGACCTTGGCCTCCTGGACCACGTTGGCGGCCTCGTCCTTGCCGGTCGAGAGCACTTCGCTCGCGGCCTGCTTGGCGTCGCCGGCGACGGCGCCGGCCTGGTCCTTGGCGGTGCCCGCGGCGGCGCTCGCCTTCTCCTTCGCGGAGTCGGCCGTGCTGCCCGAGGAGGAGCCGGAGGAGGTGTCCGTGGAGGCGACGTGCGCCCCGCTGTCGATGGGGGTCTCGGTCGCGCCGAAGTTCGCGGCGCCGTCTCCGAACGGAGGTGAAGCGGGATCGATGTTCGACATCGTCTGTCCCTTCCAGGATCGAGTGGGGAATGAATGCGTGCCGGCGTCGCCAGTCTGTTCGGGCCCTCGAGTACCGGGAAGGGCATAGCGGCTGACCCCCCGATGGGGCTACCATCCCGCGCCCACGAGGGCGGGGCCCGAGAGCCCGTGGATCGACTGCTCCGCCACCGCGTCAAGCCCCTTCTGACCCGCGAACAGGGCTCCCTACCGTCGAGAGGACAGACATCGGACGTCCGCACCCGGATCCGCCCGGCTACCCCGGAAAGGCAACCAGTCATGTTCTTCCACCGTCAGGAACTCCAGTTCACGTCCACGCCCTCGAAGCCCGACGCGGTCTTCGCCCGCCGCTTCCAGGAGGTGCTCGGCGGCCAGTACGGCGAGATCACCGTGGCGATGCAGTACGGCTTCCAGGCCTGGAACGCCCACGACCCGGGCAAGTACCGGGACCTGCTCTTCGGCATCGGCGCCGAGGAGTTCGGCCACGTCGAGATGATCGCCGTGATGATCGCCCAGCTGCTCGAGAAGGCCCCGGTCGAGCAGTCCGAGGACGCGATGAAGAAGGACCCCGTGCTCGCGGCGGTCATCGGCGGCTCCGACGTGCAGCACGCCATCGTGGCCGGCGCCGGCGCGCGCCCCGTCGACAGCATGGGCAACCCGTGGCAGGGCTCCTACATCACCGCCAGCGGCAACCTGCTGGCCGACTTCACCGCCAACGCGAACGCGGAGATGCAGGGTCGGCTCCAGGTCGCCCGGCTCTACCACATGACCGACGACCACGGCGTGCGCGACCTCCTGTCGTTCCTCCTGGCCCGCGACACCATGCACCAGAACCAGTGGATCGCGGCGGCCGCCGAGCTGCGCGCGGAGGGCCGGGAGGACCTGCCCGTGCCCTCGAACTTCCCGATCTCGAAGGAGGAGCGCTCCGTGTCGTACGAGTACATCAATTTCTCGGACGGAGCAGCGGCCTCCGAGGGCAGCTGGGCCTCGGGCCCGACCCCGGACGGCAAGGGAGAGTTCAGCTACCGCGTCGCGGAGCCCGGCGGCAACGTCCCGATGCCCCCGCCCACCCAGCCGGACGAGCGCCTCTACGGCACCGACCCGAAGCCGAACATCGTCGAGAAGGCAGTGGGGGCCGTCAAGGACGCGGTGACGGGCAAGTGAGCGCCGCACGGGTCCTCGGGGCGCTCGGCGCCTCCGCTCTGACGATCGGCCTGCTGGCCGGCTGCACCGGCGACGCCCAGACGCCGTACCAGTCGGGGAGCGCGGTGCCCACCAGCGCCGACGACGGATCGTCGCAGACTCCCACGAACGCGCCCTCGCAGTCCGCTCCGTCCGAGTCCGCCACCCCGGCGACCTGATCCCGCGCCCTCGGCCGGCCGGCCCCGGTCGAGGGCGCGAATCATCGCAGTCCAGCGGGCGCCCGGGCAAGCCCCTTCCCGCTCCCAGGAAGCGAGCAGTTCCCGGTCCTACGGTCGTGCCAACGATCAGCGAAGGAGGCACCACCATGGGGCTCGATGACAAGATCAAGAACGCCGCTCAGGACATCGCCGGCAAGGCGAAGGAAGCCCTGGGCGACCACAAGAACGACGACAGCCTGAAGGCCGAAGGCCAGAAGGACCAGGCCGCGGCCTCGGCCAAGAAGGCCGGCGAGGACGTCAAGGACGTCTTCAAGTAGGTCTCGGCAGTACCGCGAAGGCGGCGCTCCCCTCGGGGGGCGCCGCCTTCGCTGTTCCCCGGCTAGGGGTGCAGGACGACCTTGATGCAGCCGTCCTCCTTCTTCTGGAAGGTCTCGTAGAGGGCCGGAGCGTCCTCGAGCGGCGCCCGGTGGGTCACGAGGTCCATCACGCCGAGCGGATCGGAGGAGTCCTCCACCAGCGGCAGCAGATCGTCGATCCAGCGCTTCACGTTGCACTGGCCCATCCGCACCGTCACCTGCTTGTCGAACATCGACTTCAGCGGCATCGGGTCGGCCTCTCCGCCGTAGACCCCGCTCAGCGAGACGGTGCCGCCGCGGCGGACCAGATCGAGGGACGCGTGGACCGCGGCGAGGCGGTCGACGCCGACCGTGTCCATCGCCTTGCGGGCGATCGGGTCGGGCAGGAGCCCCGCCATCGACTGAGCGAACGAGCCGACCGGCGAGCCGTGCGCCTCCATGCCGACCGCGTCGACGACGGAGTCGGGGCCGCGCCCGTCCGTGAGGTCGCGCAGCTGCGCGGCGATGTCGTCGGACAGGTCGAACGTCTCCACGCCGTACCGCTCGGCCATCGCGCGCCGCTCGGCGACGGGCTCCACGGCGAGGACGCGGTAGCCGCGGTGGGCGCCGATCCGCGCCGCGAACTGGCCGACAGGGCCGAGTCCGAAGACGACCAGGGTCCCGCCGTCGGGCACCTGCGCGTACTCCACGCCCTGCCACGCGGTGGGCACGATGTCGCTGAGGAAGAGGTAGCGCTCGTCCGGCAGGTCCGTGCCGACGACGATCGTGTTGTAGTCGGCCAGCGGCACGCGGAGCAGCTCGGCCTGCCCGCCGGGGACCTGGCCGTACATCTTCGTGTAGCCGAAGAGCGCCGCTCCCGAGCCGTACTCGGTGACCTGCGTCGTCTCGCACTGCGACTGCAGCCCTCGGCGGCACATGAAGCACTCGCCGCAGGCGATGGTGAAGGGCACGACGACCCGGTCGCCGGGCTTCAGGGTGGTGACTCCGGAGCCCACCTCCTCGACGACGCCCATGGGCTCGTGGCCGAGCACGTCCCCGCGGTCGATGTAGGGCCCGAGGAGGCGGTAGAGGTGCAGGTCGGAGCCGCAGATCGCGGTCGAGGTGATCCGGACGATCGCGTCGGTCGGCTGCTGGATGCGGGGGTCGGGGACGGTCTCGACCGAGACCTTCTCGATGCCCTGCCAGGTGAGTGCTCGCATGCTCGTGTCCGTTCTCCGGCTCGCGCCGGTCGGGGTCGGTGTCCCTCCACCGCACACCCGGAGGGCGCCGAGGGGGAGGGGCTTGACGCTCCCCGGAGCGTTCCCGAGGGGGATTCCCGGGAGAACGCACGGACGTGCATCCCGCGTTCACCCGACTCACGGCGGCCGAGTGGTGGGATGGGGGGATGGATGCTCTCTACACCGCCATCGCCCACGCCTCCGGTGGAGGACGCGACGGCCACGTCCGCACCGAGGACGACCGTCTCGACCTCGACACCCGCGCCCCGCAGGAGCTCGGCGGCTCCGGCGAGGGGACCAACCCCGAGCAGCTGTTCGCGGCCGGCTACTCCGCCTGCTTCCTCAGCGCCCTGCACGGAGCCGGTCGCCAGCTGAAGATCGACACGACCGACGCGGCCGTCTCGGCCAGCGTCTCGATCGGGAAGAACGACTCCGACGGCTTCGGCCTCTCGGTCGAGCTCGACGTCTACGTGCCGAAGGCGAGCTCCGAGGACGCGCAGAAGGTGGCCGATGCGGCGCACCAGCTCTGCCCGTACTCCAACGCCACCCGCGGCAACATCCCCGTGCAGATCAACCTGGTCGACTGACCGGGCCCTCTCGACGGCCCCTCCCGGACTCCGGGCAGGGGCCGTCGTCGTGTCCGGGGGCGGTCCGTTAGGGTCGGGGCATGACCGAGGAGCTGTCGCACGAGGAGCCGTCGCACGAGGAGTCCCTGGCGCGGGCCGAGCTCGTGCAGATCCGTCAGAGCATCGACAACATCGACGCGGCGCTGATCCACCTGCTCGCCGAGCGCTTCAAGTTCACGCAGAAGGTCGGCCGGCTGAAGGCCGCGCACGGGCTGCCCGCCGCGGACCTCGAGCGCGAGGCCCGCCAGATCGCGCGGCTGCGGGCGCTCGCCGAGGAGTCGCACCTCGACCCGGCGTTCGCCGAGAAGTTCCTCGGGTTCATCGTCGCCGAGGTCATCCACCACCACCAGCGCATCGCCGACGGCGCCGAGGACTGAGGCTCAGCCCTCGATCCGCAGCAGCCCCGCCGTGCGCTCGCGCAGCACGCCGAGCAGCAGCGGGTAGTCGGGGAAGAGCTGGTCGCGCCGCAGCGTCGGCACCCGCAGCCCGAGGGGGACCTCCGTGACGCGGCCGTTCGTCTCGGTGAGGGTCAGGCGGAGGCTATGGCTCCCCGTCGGGCTCGAGGCGACGACCGAGCGCAGAGCCTCGAGCGGGAAGATCAGCCCGTCGATCTGGATGGCCGACTCCGACACCACGATCGAGCCCGGCAGCCCGGGCCGCAGCGCCAGCCGCGCGGCGACCAGCCCGAGCGGGAGGGAGAGCGCCACGACGACCGCCCCCAGCGCGATCTGCGCGCGGTCGCCCGACGGGGATCCCGCGAGGGCGACGGCCAGGACGCCGGCGGCGAACGCCTCCGTGGCGACGACGACCAGGGCGACCGCCCGGCGCTGGAGCGGAGCGCGGTGCGGCCGGAAGCGGACGGCCGAGGCGGGCCCGGCCAGAGCGGGCGGCAGGGCGTGGCGGACGCGGGCGGCGGCGCCGAGGTCGGCGAGCAGGGCGGCGAGGTCCTCCGGGCGGAAGTGGCCGCAGCGCACCTCGACTCCGTCGCCGCGGCACCAGGCGACGAAGCCGTCGCCGTCGGCGGACTCGAGGAAGCGGACCGACCGGCGGGGCCACTGCTCGCGGCGGCGGCGGCCGCGCATCAGCACGACCTGCGTCTCGGTCGTCATCACGCGGGTGGGGGAGACGACGAAGAGCGAGACCGCCGAGGCCAGTCCGATGACGACGGTGAGGGCGAGGAGCCCGAGCGCGAGCACCGACTCGTCGAGGACCCCGCGGCGGTCCGCGAGGACGGCGAACGGGATGAGCACGGCCGCGAGGCCGGCGCCGAGGAGCCGCAGGAGGAGGGCGCGGAGGCGCCGCAGGACCGATGGGCCGTACACCCGTCGCGTCCGGATCGCCATCGGTTCCGACTCCATCGCGTCAGGCTAGCCCCGGCCGGGGCCGGTCGCCCGGAGAGGCGCGGCGGTGGCGCGATCCTCGCGCCACCCGTCCCCGGTTCGGGGGAGGAGTGGCGCGAGGCGCGGCCTACGCCTCCGCGGTGCGGTGCAGGGCGCGGACCGAGACGACCCGGCGACGGGCGATCGCGGCGACGGTGAGCAGCAGGCCGAACAGCAGCCAGATCACCAGGCCGACGACGGCGCCGGCCGTGCCGTCGGTGCCCTCGACCACTCCGGACAGCGCGTTCTGCGCCGCCGAGAGCGGCAGGAACCCGAGCACGTCGTCGAACAGCCCGGGGACCGTCGAGATGATGCCCGCGCCGAGCGCGATCACCGCCGCGACCATCGCGAGGAAGCGGCCGATCCCTCCGAGCAGGGCGACCAGCCCCTGGTTCACCGCGGCGAACGAGGCGCCGGTGAGCATCGCCAGGAGGGCGAAGCCGACCCAGCGGCCCGGCTCCAGGCCCGCGACCCCGCTCATCACGATCGCGACCGCGAGTCCCTGCACCACGCCGATCACGAGCGCCGGCACGTAGGAGGAGAGGGCGAGCGCGGCGGAGGAGCGGGTCGAGGAGAGCGCGCGGTGCGAGAACGCGGCGAGCACCAGGAACGTCGCGAGGGCGCCGAGCCAGAGGGCGATCGTCGCGAAGAACGGGACGCTGGAGGCTCCGAACAGGTCGGTCGCGCTGCTCGCGTTCTCGACCGGGTCCGAGACGACGTCGGCGAGGTTCGTCGACTCCGACTCGGTGTAGGTCGGGAGCTGCGCGACCGCGGCGTCGAGGCCGGTCGCGAGCGTGCGGGTGCCGTCGGCGAGCTGCACGGCGCCGTCCGAGACCCCGCTCGCGCCGTCGGCGAGCTGGTCGGCTCCGTCGGCGGCGGAGGAGGCTCCCGCGGCGAGGTCGGCGGCGCCGCCCGCGGCCGTGGTCGCGCCGGCCGCGAGGTCGCGGGCACCGGCCGCGGCGGTGGTGGCGCCGGTCGCGAGCTGCGCCGACCCGGCCGCCGTGGTGTCGAGGCCGTCGGCGAGCTGGGACGCTCCGCCCGCGGCGTCGTCCGCGCCGTCGGCGAGCTGCGTCAGGCCGCCGGACAGCTGTCCGATGCCCCCCGAGAGAGTGCGCGCGCCGGTGGCGGACTGCCCGACCGCGTCGATCAGCGAGGGCTGCCCGTCGCCGCCGAGGCGGATGCCCGCGTCGATCCCGGCGACGGCTCCCGCGGTCGTCGTGGCGAGGGTGGTCGCGCCGGTGGGTCCGTCCGCCGAGGCGATGACGGCGCGCGCGGCGAGGCACTGCGTCGTCTCGCAGCCCTCGAGCGCGGCGCTGAGCGCCTCGAAGGTCCCCGCAGTGGCGGCGGCGGCGCCGGCGCTGAGGGCGGCGACCTGCTGGGTCCCGTCGCCGGTCCTCACCACTCCCTCCCTCAGCTGGTCGAGCCCGTCGGCCAGGTCGGAGGCGCCGCCCTGCAGCGCGGTCGCCCCGGTCGCCGAGTCGCGGGCGCCCGTCGCGAGCTGTCCCACTCCGCCGGAGAGGCCGCGCGCACCGGTGGCCAGCTGCGCGACTCCGCCGGAGAGGTCGGAGGCCCCGGTGCCCAGCTGCCCCACGCCGTCGGCGAGGGACGAGGCTCCGGTGCCGATCTGCCCGACGCCGTCCGAGAGCGAGGAGGCGCCGGTGGCGAGCTCGTCGATCCCGTCGGCGAGGCTGCTCGTGCCGTCGGCGAGGGTCGAGGCGCCGGTGCCGAGCTGGTCGGCGCCGTCGGCGAGCGTGCCCGCGCCCTCGGCCGCCTGGCCGATCTGCTCGTTGAGGGTGTTGAAGCCGACGTAGACGTTCTCGAGGTAGGCCGTGGTCAGCTGCGTGTTGAGCAGCGAGGTGGCGGTGCTGGTCACGGTGGCCGAGATGGCGTCGTCGACGAGCTTGGCCTTCTCGCTGGTGGCGATGTCGATGGTCGCCTTCGTCGCCTCCGCGGCGTCGCCGGAGTACGAGGTGGCGGCGGCGGAGAAGGAGGAGGGGATCGTCACGACGGTCGCGTAGCTGCCGTCGGCGAGGCCCTTGGCGGCGTCGTCCTTGTCCGTGAGGACCCAGGTGAAGTTGCCCGTCGAGTCCGAGCCGGAGACGTTGGGCACCGGGGTCGTGCTCGCGGACGGCGTCGCGCTCGCCGAGGCGGTGGAGGAGGGGGCGTCCGAGCTCGCGGAGTCGGTGCCGCCCGTCACCAGGCCGGCCGCGAGCTGGCGCCCGAGCGGCACGGTCTGCCCGTTGATCTCGACCGGGGTGTCCTCGTTGACCACGGCGGCCGTGATCGTGTCGAGGCGCTCGGTCGGGTTCCAGAGCGCCCACACCAGGAGGCCGCCGATGACGAGGGGGACCAGGACGATCCCGAGAAGGGTCAGCCAGGACACCTTCTTGACGCCGCGGGGGCGTTCGAGGGAGAGGAGAGCCATCTGTCAGAGGACCTTTGCGATCGCGCGGCGCTCGGCCGCGGGCGAGACCGCGAGCACGCCGCGGTCGGAGGGGAGGAGGTCGTCGAGCGCCTCGGCGTCGACGGAGGAGGCGACCACGGTGAACGCGTCGTCGGCGGCGCGGGCGGCGTCGAGCTCGGCCCGGATCGCGCCGCGCAGCTGCGGGTCGGTGACCGTGTCGAGGTCGTCGAGTACCAGGATCGGCGGGGCCGACTCCAGGGCCGACCGGACGTCGGCGACGGGGTCGGCGGCTCCGGCGAGGCGCACCAGCCCGACCCGCCCGCGCACGGCGGCGGAGCGGATCGGCACGACAAGGCCCGCGACCTTCAGGCGCCCGGAGTCGGGGGCGAGCCGGCCGGCGATGCTCAGCAGCAGCGCGGTGCGGCCGGAGCGGTGCGGCCCGTGGACCACGAGGGAGGAGCCGGGAGCGACCCGCAGCGAGACGCCGCTGTAGACGGGACCGTCGGGTCCGTCGAGGCGGAGGTCCTCGGCCGCGATCACGTCGGTGGATCCGGGCTCCGGCCAGTCGGCCAGCGCGAGCTCCTTCGTGAGGCCCTCGCCCTCGACGTCGAAGGACGGCAGGACGCGGTCGAGCCAGCGCGGCATGTGCCAGGCGCGGTCGCCGAGCAGGTGCAGCACGGCGGGCACCAGCGTCATCCGCACGATGAACGCGTCGACGAAGACGCCCACGGCGAGCCCGAGCGCGATCGGCTTGATGTTGGTGTCCCCCTCCGGCACGAAGGCGGCGAAGACCGAGAACATGATGACCGCGGCGGCCGTGACCACCTTGGCCGAGCCGACGAAGCCCGACTCGACAGCGGCGCGCGCCGGCCTCCCGTGCACGTAGTCCTCGCGCATCCGCGAGACCAGGAACACCTCGTAGTCCATCGCGAGGCCGAAGAGCACGCCCATCAGGATGATCGGCATGAAGCTGATGATCGGGCCCGTCTTGTCGACGTGCAGAGCGTCCGAGAACCATCCCCACTCGAACACCGCCGCCACGGCGCCGAAGGACGCGCCGACCGACAGCAGGTAGCCCAGCGTCGCCTTGATCGGCACCCAGAGCGAGCGGAACACCATCGTCAGCAGCACCAGCGACAGGCCCACGACGAGCAGGCCGAACGGCAGCAGGGCCTTGGCGAGAGTGTCCGAGATGTCGATCCCGACCGCGGTCTGGCCGGTCACTGCGAGGTCGACGCCGTACTCCTGCTGGAAGTAGTCGTGCTTGTCGCGGATCTCGGCGACCAGCGCCTTGGTGGCCTCGGAGTCGGGGCCGCCCTCGGGAATGACCTGGATGATGCCGGTGTCGGCGGTCTCGTTGGGCGTCGCGAGCGGCACCGAGGCGACTCCGTCGAGCTTCTCGATCTCGCCCTTGAGGTCGTCCATCAGGCCGAGCGGATCGGTCGAGCCGATGATCGTGCCGGTGACGATGAGCGGGCCGTTGTAGCCGGCGCCGAAGTTCTCGGCGAGCAGGTCGTAGGTGGTGCGCGCGGGAGTGCCCTCGGCCTGGTAGCCGGCGTCCGGCAGGGCGAGGCGGAGGCTGAGCGCCGGGATGCTCGCGACGCCGAGCACGCCGATCACCGCGATGATCGTCACGATCGGGAAGCGCGTGACGACCCGGACCCAGCCGCGGAAGAACCCGCGCGGGACCTCGGCGTGCACGTGGCCGCCGGGGGAGGCGGTCGCCGCCTCCTCGTGCGCCTCGGTGTCGACGTGGGTGCCCGCGGCGGCGGCGGCCTTCGCGGCCTTCCTCTTGGCCCGGCGCTCCTTGGGGCGCAGCCGCGCGCCGGCGAAGCCGAGGAGGGCGGGGGTCAGGGTGAGCGCGATGACCACGGCGATCGCGACTCCGCCCGCCGCCGCGACGCCCATCGTGGTGAGGAACGGGATGCCCGCGACCGAGAGGCCGACGAGCGCGATGATCACGGTCAGGCCCGCGAAGACGACGGCGGAGCCCGCGGTCGCGGTCGCCCGCGCGGTCGACTCCTCCGGGTCCATGCCCTGCTTCAGCTGGTCCTGGTGGCGGCTGATGATGAAGAGGGCGTAGTCGATGCCGACCGCCAGGCCCAGCATCAGCGCCAGGAGCGGCGTGGTCGAGGAGATCGAGGCGAAGCGGGTGGCGATGAAGATGGCCGACATCGAGAGGGCGACGCCGAGCAGTGCGGTGACCAGCGGCATGCCGGCGGCCAGGAACGAGCCGAAGGTGAGCACGAGGACGACGAGGGCGACCACGAGGCCGATCGCCTCCGTGATGGTCACGCCGGGGAGGTTCTGGGCGAAGAGGTCGCCGCCGAGCGAGACCACGGAGCCGGCGGGCAGCGCGTCCTGGAGGGTCGTCGCCTCGGCCTTCAGCGCGTCGCGGCTCTCGGGGCTCGTGGTGGTGGCGGAGCCGTCCATCTGGGCGGTGATGACGAGGGCGTTCCCGGCGTCGGAGATCGTGCCGGACACGCTGTCGGAGTAGGGGTCCGTGACGGCCGCGACCTCGTCGACGTCGCCGAGCGCGGCGACCGCGTCGCTGACGGGGCCCTTCACGTCGGCGTCCTGGACGCTGCCCCCGTCGGGCGCGACGACCACGTACCGCGCGGACGTGCCGCTGACCTGGGGGAAGGTGCGCTCGAGCTGGTCGAGGGCGGTCTGCGACTGCGTGCCCGGGATGGAGAACGTGTTGTCGGTGCCCTGGTTGAGCAGCAGCGCTCCTCCTCCGCCCGCCACCACGATCAGCAGCCACAGGACGGCGACGAGGCGGTGGGCGCGGTACACGCGACGACCGAGACGGTAGAGCAGCGACGACACGCGGTCTCCTGACGATGGGTGGGGAGGGTGGCGATACGTCTCTGTACCAGGGCGGAGCCGGGCTCCGATACACGAGCGTATCCGATACAGGACCGTATTCGATACGTGAATGTATCGGATAAGGTGAACGGCGTCGAAGGTGTTGACAGGGCGGGCAGGAGGCTGGTGATGACGGCGATCGACTCCACCCCTCCCGAGACCTCCCGCCGCGGCCGCACCCGCGAGCGCCTGCTCGACGCGGCCTACGACGTCTTCGCCGAGACCGGCGTGCACAGTGCGTCCGTCGAGCAGATCTGCGAGCGCGCCGGGTTCTCGCGCGGCGCCTTCTACTCCAACTTCTCCACCAAGGAGGAGCTGTTCTTCGCGCTCATGGAGCGGGAGAACGGCGCCCGGGTGACCGCCCTCGTCGAGCAGATGGACCGTACGATCCCGCGCGTCGTCTCGGCCGACGAGCCGCTGACGGCCGAGACGCTGGCCGTGGTCATCCTCGACTTCCTCCAGGGTCCTGCCACCGACAACCGCCGCTGGTGCGTGGTCGAGTCGGAGTTCGAGCTGCTCGCGCTCCGCGACCCCCGGATCGCTCCGCAGTACCGCGACTTCCGCGCCGGCTTCGACGCCTCGCTCGTGCAGATCGTGCACGGGGCGCTGCGCCAGGTGCGCCGCGAGTTCTCCCTCGAGCCGACGACGGCCGTGCGCCTGCTGGTGGCGGGCTACGACGACGCGGTCAAGCAGTCGATCCTCGAGGACGAGTCGGAGCCCGCGTCGCTAGAGCGCCTGCGGGCGACGCTGACGGCGATCGTCCTCGCGATCTCGTCCGCCGACGCCTGAGCCGGGCCGGCCCTCGCGACGGCCGCCGCCGTACCAGACGGCCGGCTCCGCACCGGGAGGCCGAGCGGCCGCTGGGGAGTGCCGGGTCCGGTCCCCGCTCCTCCGCCCGCGCGACGAGGATGGACCCATGGAACTGCGTCAGCTCGAACACTTCCTCGCCGTCGCGAAGGAGCAGCACTTCACCCGCGCCGCGAGCGCTCTGCAGATCTCGCAGTCGGGCCTCTCGGCGTCGATCCGCGCGCTCGAGAGCGAGCTGGGCAGCCCCCTCTTCACCCGCAGCACGCGCCGGGTCGAGCTGACGCCGGCCGGTCGGGCGATGCTCGCGGAGTCGGAGCGCTCGGTCGCCAGCGCGCTCGCCGCCCGCGACGCGGTGCTCGCCGTGCAGGGGGTGCTCCGCGGGAGCCTCGCGGTCGGCACGGAGGAGTGCCTCGGCGGCGTGCACCTGCCGCGCGAGCTCGCGACCTTCCGCGAGCAGCACCCGGGAGTCGCGCTCCGGCTGATCCACGAGGGGTCCGGCACGCTGCTCGACTCCGTCGCCGCCGGCCGCCTCGACCTGGCGCTGGTCGCCGACATCGGAGCCGTGCCGGGCGGCGTGCGGACGATGCCGCTGGCGAGCGAGGGCTTCGCGGTGCTCGTGCGCCCGGGTCACCCGCTCGCGAGCCGCGTCGGCTGCCGCATCCCGGACCTGGCGGGCGAGACGATCGTGGGGCTGCAGGAGCACTGGGCGGCGAGTCACCTCGCGGCGCGGGCGTTCGCGGCGCACGGCCTCGCGTTCGAGGTCGAGCTCGAGGTGAACGACGTGCACACGCTGCTCGACCTGGTCGAGTACGGCATGGGGATCGCGGTCGTGCCGGCGCACTTCGCCGAGAAGCGCCCGGCCGGGCTGCGGGCGGTGGCGCTCGCCGATCCGCTCCTGGTGTGGCGGACGATGGTGGCGGTGCCGGAACGGCCGAGCGCCGCGGCCCGCGCGTTCGTCTCGGCCCTCCCGCAGCCGCTGCAGGACGCGGTCTGAGCCGGATCGTGCTCGCAACGGAGGAGGGACCAGCGCCGAGATCCCGCGATGCGCGTCGGACCGGTGCCTCGACCGGATCCCTCCTCCGTCATGAACGGGCTCAGTCGAGCGAGGCCAACTCCTCGGGCGTGAGATCCAGGTCGGCCGCCGTGGCGGAGTCGCGGATGCTCTCGGGGCGGGAGGCGCCCGGGATCGGCAGAACGACCGGGGCCTTCGCCAGCTCCCAGGCGAGGCAGACGACCTGCGGCGTCACGCCGCGGGCCTCGGCGACCGCCGCGAACGCGGAGTAGCGCGAGCCGAGCTCGCCCGCCGAGGAGATGCCGCCGAGCGGGCTCCACGGCAGGAACGCCAGTTTCAGCTCGGCGCAGAGCTCGAGCTCCGGCTCGCTGGAGCGGAACGACGGCGAGAACTGGTTCTGCACCGAGACCAGGCGCTCGCCGAGGATGCCGTGCGCCTCGCGGATCTGGTCCGGGTCGGCGTTCGAGATGCCCGCTCGGAGGACGACGCCCTCGTCGAGCAGCTCGGCCAGCGCTCCGATCGAGTCGGCGTAGGGGACCGCCGGGTCGGGCCGGTGGTACTGGTAGAGGCCGATCGCGTCGACGCCGAGGCGCTTCGCGGACGCGCGGGCCGCCTCCTTGAGGTACTCGGGGCGGCCGTCCTGGTCCCAGGGGCCGGGCTCGCGCCGCAGGTGGCCGCCCTTGGTGGCGACGAGCACGGCGGAGGTGTCGCCGCCGTAGCTGCGCAGCGCCTCCGCGATCAGCAGCTCGTTGTGGCCGAGGTCGTCCTGGGTGGCGAGGTGGTAGGCGTCGGCCGTGTCGATCAGGGTCACGCCGGCGTCGAGGGCGGCGTGGATCGTGGCGATCGAGCGCTCGCGGTCCGGGCGGCCCTCGATCGACATCGGCATGCCGCCGAGTCCGATCGCGCCGACCTGGAGGTCGCCGAGAGTGCGCTGCTTCATGAATGCTCCTTCGCAGTGGGGTGGGTGGTCACCAGGCGTAGTCCTCGGGGGCTGTCCGGTGGCCGGGGAAGATCTCGTCGAGGCGCGCGAGGGCCTCGGCGTCGAGGGTGATGTCGACGGCGGCGACGGCGCTCTCGAGCTGCTCGAGCGTCCGCGGCCCGGTGATCGGACCGGTGACGGCGGGCTGGTGGAGGAGCCACGCCAGCGCCAGCTCGCCGGGCGCCTCGCCGCGCTCGCGGGCGAACGCCTCCCACTGCTCGAGCGCGGGACGGTGCTCCTCGATCGCGGCGAGGGTGCGCTCGGAGGAGCGGCGCCCGCCCTCCGCGGTCTTCTCGAGCACGCCGCCCAGCAGTCCGCCCTGCAGCGGCGACCAGGGGATGACGCCGAGCCCGTAGTGCAGCGCGGCGGGCAGGACCTCGCGCTCGACGTCGCGGACGAGCAGGTTGTAGATCGACTGCTCGGAGGCGAGGCCGGTGAAGTGGCGGGCGCGCGCCGCCTCCTGCGCCTGGGCGATGTGCCAGCCGGCGAAGTTGCTGGAGCCGACGTAGAGGACCTTGCCCTGCTGGACGGCGACCTCCATCGCCTGCCAGATCTCGTCCCAGGGAGTCGTCCGGTCGACGTGGTGGAACTGGTAGAGGTCGATGTGGTCCGTCTGCAGGCGGCGGAGACTCTCGTCGAGCGCGCGGCGCAGGGTGAGCGCCGAGAGACGGCCGCCGTTGGGCCAGGAGTCGCGGCCGCGCTCGGCTCCGGGAGCGGCGAACTCGCCCATGTCGCCGAAGACCTTGGTCGCGAGGACGGTGCGCTCGCGGCGCTCGCCGCCCTGCGCGAACCAGCGGCCCACGATCTCCTCGGTGGCGCCGCGGCCGGCCTCGCCTCCGTACACGTTGGCCGTGTCGAAGAAGTTGACGCCGAGCTCGTGCGCGCGGTCCATGATCGCGAACGAGTCGGACTCCTCGGTCTGCATGCCGAAGTTCATGGTGCCGAGGACGGTGCGGGAGACGGACAGGCCGGTGCGGCCGAGGTGCGTGTACTGCATGGTCCCAGTCGACTCCGGTTCGGGCCGCGTGTCCAACAGGTGCTCGGCATGGGTGCGATCGACGGGGGAGGTCAATCGGGGGCGCGCCGTCCAGGGGCCACCCCGCGCCCCGCCTCGGGCCTGCGCGTCGGCCGGGTCCAGCGGCCTCGACCGGATCGCCCGCAGCCCGCTGGGCGCGGTGGCGCCCGGCCGCCCGGGTGCCGGGTTAGAGTCGCGGAATGGTCCGGACGACGCAGCGCCTCGTGATCGCCCTCTCCGCCGTGGTCCTGCTCGCCGGCTGCACGGCGGAGGCGACGAGCCCCGCCGCCCCACCCGCCGAGCCGACCGCCTCCACCGCACCGCCCGCCGCCGGAGCCGAGTCCACGCCGCGGCCGGTGCCGAGCGTCTCGACCACTCCCGCACCCGTCGAGGACGTCTCGGGCGAGTGCGTCGTCCAGGCGCTCGACGAGGGGACGCTCGACGGCGTCGACCTCGAGCGCGTGCGCGACCGCGGCACCCGCGTCGGCGCGACCGGGACGGCGAGCACCGCCTCCGACGGCGCCCCGGCCTCCTACCTGGTGGCAGCGGGCGACATCAGCGAGCGGATCGCGGACCGGTTCTGCATCAGCTCCGACTACCTCTCCGCGCTGAACTCGGTGCGCCGCGACGGCGTCGACATCGACAGCCTGTACGGCGGCGACACCCTCAACCTCCGCCCGACGACCGTCCTGAGCGTCGGCGACCAGAACGGCCGCGTCCTCGACAACGCCGAGCCCGACGACCTCCCCGCGCAGACCGGCTGACGCCGCTCCCGCCCGCGCCCGCCGCCACTCCCTCCCGCCTCGCAGCAGCACGCGACCACCGCGGAAGGCGCGGATCCGACGGCACGTGCGCGGCGCTCAGCCCAGGACGCCGATCAGGACCGCCGACACGGCGACGGTCGCCGCGAGCCCGGTCGTCCGCGAGCGGCGGCGCGCCGGGTCCTCGAACCACGGCAGCCCGCCCCAGCGCAGCACGGCGCCGGCCGCCCCGGCCGCGGTGAGAGCCACCAGCGCGGCCCAGGGGAGCAGCGTCAGCGCCGACCAGTCGACGAGCGCCCGCCCGAGCAGCAGCACGGCGACGGCCTCGACGCCGCGGGCGAGCGTCCGGACGCGGTCGCGGTCGAGGAGCCCGGCCGCCCGGCGCCGGGGGACGCTCCCCAGGGCGAAGCGGCCGACGGTGAACGCGACGACGAGCAGGACGAGGATCGAGGCGATCATCACGACTCCTCCCCGGCGCGCTGCAGCAGGCGCAGACCGAGCTCGTCGACCGAGCTCGCCGTGTCCCCGTTGACGAACACGGCTAGGCCGCGCTCCCGGTCCATCGCGAGCATCGTCGAGTAGCCGGAGGTCCCTCCGTTGTGCCAGGTGACGGATCCGCCGTCCTCCGACTCCGAGGTGAACCAGCCGAGGCCGATCCGCGCCCCGTCGGCGTCGAACCGGGGATCCAGGACGCTCGCGGCGGGCACGCCCAGCGCGGGGTCGTCGGTGAGGAGGGCCTGCGCGTAGCGGGCCATGTCCGCCGCCGTGGAGCGGACGCCGCCCGCCGGCGCGTAGCCCGCCATCGTCCACGCGTCGACGGACCGCCCGCTCGCCGAGAAGCCGGTCGGCGCGTCGCCGGGGAGGGCGTCCGCGGTCTCCGGGACGGAGGTCGCGGTCATCCCGAGCGGATCGAGGACGCGCTCGCGGAGGAGGTCGGCGTAGTCGCGGCCCTCGGCGCGGGCGAGCGTCTGGCCCAGCACCGCCGCACCGAGGTTCGAGTAGGCGTGCACGTGCTCGCCCTGGTCCGCCTCGGCGGCCTGCCGGAGGACGTCGTCGGCCGACCAGCCCGCGTAGGGGTCCGTGCCGCGCAGCTGGGCGAACAGCGTCGAGGCGAGGTCGCCGACACCGGTGGGGAGGCGCGGCAGGCCGGAGCGGTGGGTCGCCAGCTCCTCGAGCGTCCCGGTGAAGCCGCCGACGTCGGCGTGCTCCGCGGCGGGGTCCTCGAGCCCGACCGTCCCCTCGGAGGCGCTCCGGGCGAGGAGGAGCGCGGTCATCGTCTTCGTGACCGATCCGATCTCGACCTCGGTCCGCTCGTCGGCTCCGAGTCCGCCGTAGCGCACGCCGTCGGGCATGATCACGGCGGCGACGAGGTGGTTCCGCGCGCCGTCTCCGACGTCGGTCCGGAGCCACTCGGCGATCTCGGCGTCGCCCGTCGCCTCGGTCGAGAGGGTGGGAGCGGAGGGGCGGAGCAGCACTCCGCCGAGCAGGACGACGGCCGCGGCGGAGGCGGCGGCGAGGGCGAGGCGGCGGCGGGTCATCGGGGTCCTCCGGAGGCGAGCAGGATCACGTGCAGGGGGACGAGGCGCTCCGGCGGGACGCCGTAGCGGCCGCGGCCGCGCGCCTCCAGCCAGCCGGCGGCGACCAGCTGGTTGACGTGGTGGTAGATCTGTCCGGTGGTACCCGCGCCCTCGCTCTCGGCGAGCTGCGCGACGGTCTCGACTCCGCCGGCCACCGCCTGCAGGAACCGCAGGCGCACGGGGCTGCCCAGCGCTGCGAGCGCGGTCGGCCCGGGGCTCGCTCCCCAGTCGCGCTCGAAGAACGCGTCGGTGCTGAGGCCGTACTGCCACTCGACGGGGCCGGCCGGAGTGGCGACCGAGCCGGCGAAGACGACTCCGCCGGGAGAGGGCAGGCGCTCGCGGAGAGCGGTCAGGGCCCAGAGCGGATCGTCGGCGGCGGGCGCGGCGGGGGTGTCGGCGCGCTCGAGGCGGTCGAGCCGCGCTCGGAGCTCGTCGACCTCGCCGGCGAGGTCTCGGGAGGAGGTCATGCCTCCACTATTGCAAACATTCCGTAATCACGGAACTCCGGAGCTGACCGGTACCGCAGGAGTCGCGGTGGTCCAGCTCGACCACCGCGACTCCTGCGGACTCGGATCGCCCGGAGGCTCAGCCGAAGTGGCGCGGCAGCACGGCGCCGTTCACCGAGCGGAGCTCGTCCAGCGGCAGCGTGAAGAGGCCCTGCACCTCGACCGCGGGGGTCGCCGCGTCGGTCACGCCGATGCGCAGCACCGGGTAGCCCCGGCCCTCGCAGAGCCCGCGGAACTTCACGTCGTCCTCGCGCGGCACCGACACGAGCACGCGGCCGGTCGACTCCGAGAACAGCGCGGCCGTCGCGTCGACGCCGTCGCGCTCCATCAGCTCGTCGAGCCAGATGCGCGCCCCGACGCCGAAGCGCAGCGCCGACTCGGCCAGCGCCACCACGAGCCCGCCGTCGGCGAGGTCGTGGGCGGAGGCGATGAGCGACTCCTTCGCGCCCGCCGAGATCAGCTCGGCCAGCGCGCGCTCGGCGGCCAGGTCGAGCTGCGGGGGCAGCCCGCCGAGGTGGTCGTGGATGGTGCCGGCCCACGCGGAGCCGTCGAGCTCGTCGCGGGTGGTGCCGAGGAGGTAGAGGTTGTCGCCCTCGTCCTGCCAGCCGGAGGGGATGCGGCGCGCGACGTCGTCGATCACGCCGAGGACGCCGACGACCGGGGTCGGGAAGATCGGCACGTCGCCGGTCTGGTTGTAGAACGAGACGTTGCCGCCGGTGACGGGGATCTCGAGCTCGAGGCAGGCGTCGGCGAGCGCGCCCACGGCCTCGCGGAACTGCCACATCACCTCGGGGTTCTCAGGGCTGCCGAAGTTGAGGCAGTCCGAGACGGCGACCGGGGTCGCTCCGGTGACGGCGACATTGCGGAACGCCTCCGCCAGCGCCAGGCGGGCGCCCTGCGCCGGGTCGAGGTGGCACCAGCGCCCGTTCGCGTCGGTCGCGACCGCGAAGCCGAGGCCCGACTCCTCGTCGACGCGGACCATGCCGCCGTCGTCGGGGTAGCTGAGCGCGGTGTTGCCGAGCACGTAGCGGTCGTACTGCGAGGTGATCCAGCTCTTGTCGGCGAGGTTCGCCGAGCCCAGGAGCGCCAGGGTCTCGGCGCGCAGCGCGTCGCCGCCGGTCGAGCGGGGCAGTCGGGAGGAGGAGTCGGCCTGCAGCGCGTCGAGCCAGGAGGGGTACTCGATCGGGCGCTCGTAGACCGGGCCGTCGACCGCGACGGTGCGCGGGTCGACGTTGACGATCTCCTCGCCGTGCCAGTTGATGATGAGGCGGCCGGAGTCGGTGACCTCGCCGAGCACGCTGGTCTCGACGTCCCACTTGCCGACGACCTCGAGGAACGCGTCGAGCTTCTCGGGCGTGACGACGGCCATCATCCGCTCCTGCGACTCCGACATGAGGATCTCCTCCGCCGTGAGCGAGGGGTCGCGCAGCAGCACCGAGTCGAGCTCGATGAACATGCCGCCGTCGCCGTTGGAGGCCAGCTCCGAGGTGGCGCACGAGATGCCCGCGGCGCCCAGGTCCTGGATGCCCTCGACGAGGTCCTTGCGGAACAGCTCGAGGCAGCACTCGATGAGCACCTTCTCGGCGAACGGGTCGCCGACCTGCACCGCGGGGCGCTTGGTCGGTCCGCCGTCGGCGAAGGTGTCGGAGGCGAGGATCGACGCGCCGCCGATGCCGTCGCCTCCGGTGCGCGCCCCGAACAGCACGACCTTGTTGCCGACGCCGCGGGCGTTCGCGAGGTGCAGGTCCTCGTGGCGGAGGACGCCGACGGCCAGCGCGTTGACGAGCGGGTTGCCCTGGTAGACCGAGTCGAAGTAGGTCTCGCCGCCGATGTTCGGCAGGCCGAGGCAGTTGCCGTAGAAGGAGATGCCGGCCACGACGCCGTGCACCACGCGCGCGGTGTCGGGGTCGTCGATCGCCCCGAAGCGCAGCGCGTCCATCACCGCGACCGGCCGGGCGCCCATCGAGATGATGTCGCGGACGATGCCGCCGACCCCCGTCGCCGCACCCTGGAAGGGCTCGATGTAGCTCGGGTGGTTGTGGCTCTCGATCTTGAAGGTGACGGCCCAGCCCTCGCCGACGTCGACCACTCCGGCGTTCTCGCCCATGCCGACCATGAGGTTCTTCTTCATGGCGGGGGAGACCTTCTGCCCGAACTGGCGGAGGTACATCTTCGACGACTTGTAGGAGCAGTGCTCGCTCCACATCACCGAGTACATCGCGAGCTCGCCGCTCGTGGGGCGGCGGCCGAGGATCTCGCGGATGCTCGCGTACTCGTCGGGCTTGAGTCCGAGGGCCGCGTAGGGCTGCTCCCGCTCGGGCGTCGCCTCCGCGTTCGCAGTGGTGTCGGGAACGGCGGTGCGGCTGTCTGCCATGTGCTGGAGGCTCCAGGGGAGGGGGACGGGATGCGCGTCGATCCTACCCGCCGCGGTCGCCGGGGTCCGGGCCCTCCGGTGGAGCGGTGCGGGCACCGGCGCCTAGGATCGGGCGGGTGAAGCGGGCGGCTCTGATCGGGACCGTGCTGTGGGGGCTCTACCAGTGCTTCGGGAACCTCGGAGCGGCGAACATCTCGTCGGACGAGCCCGTGTACCTCGCCGCGGGGTGGGACTACCTGCACGGCGACGTGAGCGCGAACCTCGAGCATCCGCCGACGGCGAAGTACCTGATCGGGCTCGCGCAGGTGCTGCTCGGCGAGGGGCTGCTCGCGGGCAGGATCGCCGCCGGCGCGGCCGCGTTCCTCACCGGGGTGGTGCTCTGGCTCTGGTTCCGGCGCGAGCTCGGCCCGACGCTCGCGCTCGTCCCGGCCGGCCTGTTCCTCCTCCTCCCGCGCACCGCCGTGGGCGCCGGCACCCGGATCGACCGCCTCGCGCTCCTGGAGCCGTTCATGGTGCTCTTCGCCGTCGCGGCGATGGCGGCGGCGTGGACCTGGTCGCGCGCCTCGCCGGGCAGGCGGAGCGGCTGGCTGATCGCGCTGGCCGGTGCACTGCTGGCGCTGTCGGTCACCTCGAAGCTGACCACCGCGGTCCTCGCGCCCGTGCTCCTGCTGCCGCTGCTGTGGTCGGGGAGCAGGGCCCGGGCTCTGCGGGGCGGTCTCGCCCTCTCCGTCGCGTTCGTCGTCACCGGGGTGCTCGCCTACCTGCCGGTGCACCCGGTCGAGGCGGTCCGGTACCTGCTCGAGTTCCAGTCCGAGCACAACGCCGACGGCCACCTGATCGAGGTCGCCGGGACCGCGTACGTCTTCCCTCCGTGGTGGGCGAACCTCTGGTTCATGGTCGTCGGCATCGGGCCGGCGGCGCTCGCCGTGCTGCTCCTCGGGACCCTGCTGGCCCTGCTCGCTCCGCGGCGCCGCGCGCTGGTGCTCTACCTGGGCGCCGCGACGCTGCTCCTCCTCGTGTTCCACCTGGCGATCAGCTCGGTCGCGCTGCCGCACTACTACGCGGCGTGGGCGTGGCTCCTCTGCGCGCTGGCGGGCATCGGCATCGCGGAGGCGCTGCGCGGCGGGATCGTGCTGCCAGCACCCCTCGCCCGCGGCGTCGGCGCGGTGCTGGTGGCCGCCTCCCTCGTGATCGCGATCGCCACCTCGGCGGGGATCGCCCAGGAGCGGCCGACCGGGATCGCGCGGGTGGCCGACGTGCTGCGCGAGCGCGGCCTCGACGGCGGCCTGGTCCTCGCGCAGGGCATGTCCTCGGGCGTCTACGTGCCCTACATCGGCGACCGGGTGACGACCGATCCGTCGTCTGCCGGGATCGTCGCCATCGCGATCGAGCGGTCGGCGCGCTTCCCCGTCGATCCGCGCGTGTCCGCCTACCTCGAGTCGGCGCGGCCCGAGACGGTGCGGCTCGACGACCTCACCCTCGTGCTGGTCGACGGACCGCTGCCGTGACCGCTCACTTCGAGCGGCAGGCCCCCGGATCGACGGCGTCCGTCAGCGAGGCGGCCTGCTCGACCACGGGAGTGAGGACCGAGAGCGGGATGGCGTAGCCGACGTTGTCGACGGAGGCGGCCTTGCCGAAGACGACGCCCGACACGGTGCCCTCGAGAGAGAGCAGCGGGCCGCCAGAGTTGCCCTGGTTGACGACGGCGGCGAGGGTCAGCACCTCCCGTGAGGTCGGTGCTCCGTCGACCATCAGCGAGACCGTGGCGTCGGAGGAGATCTCGGCCGAGCCGAGGGTCAGCGGGCCGCCGAAGGGGTAGCCCGCGACCACGGCGTCGTCCCCGGCGGCGACGGCGTCGTCGAGCGGGAGCGGAGAGGCGTCGAGCCCGTCGACGGCGATCACGGCGAGGTCGGCGGCCGGGTCCAGGTAGACGACGCGGCCGGTGCGCGGGGCCTCGCCCGGCGCCTCGACGACCGGCTGCGAGACTCCGCCGACCACGTGCGCGTTGGTGATCACGCGGTCGTCCGAGACGACGAAGCCGCTGCCCGTCACTCCGACGTCACAGGCCCAGGCCGTGCCGGAGACGCGCACGACCGAGCGGGTGGCGGCGGCGACCTCCGGGTCGTCGGTCGAGACGTCCGGGATCGCGGGCGCCCGGGTGGGAGCGTCGAGCGCCTCGACGACCCACGACGTGCCCTCGTCGACCACGGTCGACTGCAGCTGGGCGAGGAAGGCGCGGACGGGGGAGGGGGTGAGGTCGTCGATCGTGCGGATGACCGTCGAGCCGGCGACCGAGGTCGTGACGAGGGGGACGCCGAGGAGGGAGACGGCCGAGGTGACGGCGATCCAGACCAGGCCGGAGATCGCGACGCCGGCGACGCCGCCCGCGAGCCGGTCGAGCAGGCCGAGCTTCACGCGGTCGGCTCCGCGGCCGATGACCGCGCCGAGCGTCGCTCCGATCGCGTAGCCGACGCCCAGCAGCAGCACGGCGGTGCCGATCACGGCGAGCAGGCGCCACTCGCTGCCGGCCGCCCACGACGAGACGGCGGGCACGGCGAACGAGGCGCCGATCGCGCCCGCGACGATCCCGGCGAGACCGCCGAGGGTCCGGAGCAGACCGCGCCGCAGACCGTCGACGAGCGCGCCGATGAGGCTCAGCACGACGATGACGTCGACGATCACGGATGCACCCACGCGGAACTCCTGCCGGTGTCGGGGACGGGTCCTCCAGCATGACCGACGCGGGATGCGCGGACGCCCGGAGGCGGCTGGCAGTCCGCGGCGGCCGCGGATGCGCGGGGGCGGCGGCGGCGGCGCGGGAGCCGGACACCGCCGGCCGCGCGCTGCCCCCACGGCGGTGCCGCCGGGAGGGCGGTGCCCCCTAGAAGAACGAGATGCAGTACGGCGTCGCGATCGGCGCGAACAGGCGGTCCATCCGCCCCGCCTCGCCCGTGACGCGCGCCAGCCCGGCCTTCGCCAGGATCGACGGCCGCACCGAGCCCAGCAGCAGCGAGCCCAGGTCGGCCACGTCCAGCGCGAGCTCGGCCTCGTCCCCGGTGCGCTCCACGGTGGCGGCGCCGCCCGAGGCGGTGAGGCGGTAGCGGCCGTCGGCGAGCCCGAGCCCGTCGGCCACCTCGACGACGACCGAGCCGTCAGCGGTCCACGGCCGGGCCGAGAACGCGGCGGCGACGTCGAGGATCCGCAGCCAGATCAGGTCGCCCACGTGGCTCACCTGCACCACGCGCGCGTCGCGGAGCGCCCAGGTCAGCGGATCGTCTACCGGCGCCATGTCCCAGGTCACCGCGGAGGCGAGGTCGACCGCGCCGAGGTAGCCCCAGAGCGCGAGGTAGGCGTCGGCGCCGGGGGCGACGAGGTCGACGATCTCGAGGGTCTTGTCGTCCTCGGGCCCGACCGCGCGGTAGGTCACGAAGCCGTCGAGCGTCCCCTCCTCGTCGAGGTGGACGGCCGAGCGGACGTCGAGGCCGGGCGTGGTCTCGCCGGACGCGGTGCCGACGGAGTTCGCCTCGTAGCGCGACTGGCGGGTCAGCGAGCCGGGGGTCGACGCCTGGAACGCGGCGAACACCGCGGGGATGCGCGGCTGCAGCCAGCTCGTCGCGACCACCTCGACGCGGCCGGCGGGCTCGGTCTGCAGGCCGAAGCGCGGTCCGGTGTCGACGCGGATCGAGCGGGTGAAGGCCGAGCGGCCGAAGCCGAACCGGCGGTAGATGGAGGCCTCGCTCGCCGTGAGCGCGGCGACCGGGGTGCCGGCCTCCTTCGCCAGGCGCAGGTCCTCGGTGATCATCGCGCGCAGGATGCCGCGGCGCCGGTGCGTGGGCCGCACGGTCACCTGCGACACCAGGTGCGCCGGCAGCTCGCGTCCGCCGCCGACCTGCAGGGCACCGGGGAACGCCGCGTAGGTGCCGACCGGCACGCCCGCGCCGTCGAGCCCCTCGGGGGCGGAGGAGTCGACGACCGCGGTGAGCACGCGCTGGTCGGCGACCATGTGCTCGGCCCAGTCGCGCAGCTTCTCCGGCGTGAACTCCTTCTCGTGGAAGCCCGCGTTGATCGCGGTGGCCCACGCGGCGGTGGCGGCGTCGGGACCGCCCTCGTCGTTCAGGGCGGCGGGGAAGCGGCGGAGGTCGAGACCGGTGAGAGGCATCCGTCCAGCCTATTCACCCGGGGTGCGCGGGGGCTGAACCGGTGCGCGAAGGGTCACCGCGACGGGCGCGCCCGTAACGCGGACCGCCGTCAGAGCACGGTCCACCGCTTCTCGAGCGCCGCGTCCACCGCCTCCGCGAGCTCGTCCAGCCGCCGGGAGTCGAGGCGCCCCGGGTCCGCGGCCGCCCGGATCCGCCCGCTCATCGCCGCGATCGCCGAGCGCCGCCGCGGCAGGGTCGCGGTGAACGCGCAGTCGCGCAGCAGCACCAGCAGCTCGCCCGCCCGGCCCTGCGCCTCCGCGAGGACCTCGAGCCGCCGCTCGAACGGCGACTCCGGGACCGTCACGCGCAGGAACCCGTCCGGATCCTGGAACGCCGCCGGCGGATCCGGGACCCGCGCGAGCAGCGCCAGTGCGGCGCCCAGCTCGTCCAGATCGCCCTCGTGCGCCAGCTCCCGCAGCCGCGAGTCCACGTCCTCGGCCGGCCCCGCCCCGAGCTCCACCGTCCGCAGCACGAGCGCGTCGAGCCGGTGCTCCTCCTCCTCGCCCGGGACCGACGGAGTCGCCGACCACCACGAGAGCACCGGAGTCGCGGCCACCGCGTGCTCGCCGATCCGCCGCTCCAGCGCGATCAGCAGGTCCTCCCGCGCGGCGAGCGCCACCAGCGCGTCCACGTCGACGTGGAGAAGGGTGCCCGAGGCGGGCGGCGCCACCAGCCGGCGTCCGGAGGGAGGGACGGTCTCCGCCCGCGTCCTCGCCCCGGGTCCGCGCCCGCTCGCCCGCAGGATCTCCTCCTCGAGGGTCCGCCGGGGTCGTCGTCGTCCGCTTCCGCGCGCCATGCCGTCACGCTACCGTCGGCCGCATGACCCGGTTCCTCGCACTCCTCCGCGGAGTGAACGTGAACGGCCGCACCGTCCGCAGCGCCGAGCTCGCCGAGACGGTCGCCGGGATCGGCGTGGACCGGGTGCGGACGGTCCTCGCGAGCGGCAACGCGGCCTTCGACTCCGACCGCCCGGCCGCCGAGCTGAAGCCCGCGCTCGAGGCTGCGCTCGCCGAGCGGTTCGGCTACGACGCCTGGATCGTGCTCGTGACGCAGGAGGCGCTCGCCGCGGTGCTCGCCGCCTACCCGTTCCCGCGGATCGACGAGGAGGCGCATCCGTACGTCGTCTTCGGCTCGGACGAGGAGGCGCTCGACGCCGCGCAGGCCGCGATCGGCGAGCCGGATCCGGCGGTCGAGCTCGTCACCCGGGGCGCCGGTGTCCTCTACTGGCGCTGCCCGCGCGGCTCCTCGACGGACACGCCGGTCGCACGGATCCTAGCCCGATCCGCCTACCGCTCGAGCACCACGACCCGGAACCTGCGCACCGTCGAGAGGCTCGCGACGGCGTGACGTCCGCGGCCGTGGCAGGGCCGTCGCCGGGCTCCGCGAGCGGCACCTCCGGGCGCCTCCGACCTCGGGAGGCGAGGAATCGGGGCTGAGAGCACGCACATTCTTTGGTTAGGCTGTCCTTAGTGCCGGTCCACTCGGACCCTGCGCCGCCTCCCGCACAGCCTCTCGAAAGGGACCCATGCCCCGCGCCACCACGCCCCTCGCCCTGCTCGCCGCCACCGCGCTGACGATCGGCCTCGCCGGCTGCAGCGGCTCGGCCGCCGGAGACGCCGCCGCCGCCGACAGCGGCTTCGCGCCGATCACGATCGAGCACGCTCTCGGCACCACCACCATCGAGTCGGCCCCCGAGCGCGTGGCGACGGTCAACTGGGCCAACCACGAGGTCCCGCTCGCGCTGGGCGTGGTCCCCGTGGGCATGGCCGCCGCCAACTTCGGCGACGACGACGGCGACGGGCTCCTCCCCTGGGTGAGCGAGAAGCTCGACGAGCTCGGCGCCGAGACCCCCGTCCTCTTCGACGAGACCGACGGCATCGACTTCGAGGCCGTCTCGGACACCGACCCGGACGTCATCCTCGCCGCCTACTCCGGCCTCACGCAGGAGGACTACGACACCCTGAGCGAGATCGCCCCCGTCGTCGCCTACCCCGAGACCGCCTGGGGCACCTCCTGGCGCGACATGATCACGCTGAACAGCGAGGCGATGGGCAGGGCCGACGAGGGCGCCGCCCTGATCACCGAGCTCGAGGGCGAGATCGAGGAGAAGGTCGCCGCGCACCCGCAGCTGGCCGGCACCTCGGCGATGTTCCTCACCCACGTCGACCCGACGGACCTCAGCCAGGTCAGCTTCTACACCTCGCACGACACCCGCCCCGCGTTCTTCGAGGACCTCGGCATGGCGACCCCGGGCAGCATCGCCACCGCCTCCGCCGCGACCGACAAGTTCTCGCTCACGCAGAGCGCCGAGCAGGCCGACGCCTTCAGCGACGTCGACGTGATCGTCACCTACGGCGACGACGAGCTCGTGAGCACCCTCAAGGCCGACCCGCTGCTCTCGCAGATCCCCGCGGTCGCCGACGACGCCATCGTGCGCCTGCCCTCCACCCCGCTCGGCACCGCCGCCAACCCGACGCCGCTCTCGATCTCGTGGGTCCTCGACGACTACCTGGACCTGCTCGACGAGGCCGCCGCCAAGGCCGCGCAGAGCACTCCGGCCGCCTGAGCCGGGATCCGACCCGCGTGACCCTCGCCGCTCCTCCCGCCGCCTCGGGCGTCGCCGCCGTGCGCCGCCCGAGGCGGCTGCGCGCCCTCTGGCTGGTCGCGGCCGTGGCCGTGCTGCTCGCCGCCGCCGTGGTCTCGGTGCTGGTGGGGTCGCGGGAGGTGGCGTGGAGCGACGTCGTCGCCGCGTTCGGCGGGTCCACGGACGGATTCGCGCAGGCCGCGGTCGCCAAGCGCATCCCGCGCACCGTGCTCGCCGCGATCGCGGGCGCGGCCCTCGGCGTCGCCGGCGTGCTGATGCAGGGGGTGACCCGCAATCCGCTGGCCGACCCCGGCATCCTCGGGGTGAACACCGGAGCCTCGCTCGCGGTCGTGACGGGCATCGTCTTCTTCGGGCTGACGAGCTCCGCCGCCTACGTCTGGGTCGCGATCGGCGGGGCCGCGGTCGCCGCGGTCTTCGTCTACACGGTCGGTTCGCTCGGGCGCGGCGGCGCGACTCCGCTCAAGCTCGCCCTGGCCGGCGCCGCCACCTCGGCCGCGCTGGTCTCGGTGATCAGCGCGATCGTCCTGCCGCGCGCCGACATCGCGGGCGGCATCCGCTCCTGGCAGATCGGCGGAGTGGGCGGCGCGACGTCCGCGAGCATCGCGCAGGTGTTCCCCTTCCTCCTGGCCGGCCTCGTCCTCTGCGTTCTCTCGGCCAAGAGCCTCAACACCCTCGCGCTCGGCGACGAGCTCGCCGCGGGCCTGGGGGAGCGGGTCGCCCTCGCGCGCGGCGGGGCCGCCCTGGGCGCGGTCGTGCTCTGCGGAGCGACGACCGCGGTCACCGGGCCCATCGGCTTCGTCGGCCTGGTCGTCCCGCACGCCTGCCGCCTCCTCGTCGGCGTGGACCACCGCTGGCTGCTGCCGTTCTCGGCGGTGACCGGCGCCGTGCTCCTGATCGCCGCCGACATCGTCGGCCGCGTCGTCGCGCGCCCGAGCGAGATCGATGTGGGCATCGTCACCGCGCTGGTCGGCGCCCCGGTGTTCATCGCGATCGTCCGCCGCCAGAAGGTGCGCGAGCTGTGACCGCGCTGCTCGAGGCGCCCTCCGCCACCGCCCGCGCCGTCGCGGCCGGCCGCCGCCGCCGCGGGGCCCGCCGCCGGATCGTCGTCGCCGTGCTCGCTGTCCTGATCGCGGCCGTCCTCGCCGTCTCCCTGCTGGTCGGCCAGACCGTCTACTCGCCCGACGAGGTGCTGCGCGTGATCCTCGGCGAGCAGGTCCCCGGGGCGAGCTTCACCGTCGGGCGCCTCCGCCTCCCGCGCGCCGTCCTCGCCCTGCTGGTGGGCCTGTGCTTCGGGCTCGGCGGAGTGAGCTTCCAGACCATGCTCCGCAACCCGCTCGCCAGCCCCGACATCATCGGGATCAGCGCCGGGGCGAGCGCCGCCGCGGCCTTCGCGATCGTGACGCTCTCGCTCGGGGCCGCGCAGGTCTCGGCCCTCGCGATCGTCTCTGGACTCGTGGTCGCCCTGCTCGTCTACGCCCTGTCCTACCGCAGCGGAGTCGCCGGCACCCGGCTGATCCTGATCGGCATCGGGGTCGCCGCGATGCTCGACTCCCTCACCGCCTACGTGCTCTCGCAGGCCGCCGCGTGGGACCTGCAGGAGGCGTCCCGCTGGCTCACCGGGAGCCTCAACGGCGCGAGCTGGAGCGAGGTCGTGCCGGTCCTCGCCGCGGTCGTCGTCCTCACTCCCGTCCTGCTCTCGCGCTCGCGCGATCTCTCCGCCACGCAGCTCGGCGACGACACCGCCTCCGCGCTCGGCATCCGCGTGAACGCCACCCGCCTCGTCGTGATCGTCGCGGCGGTCGGGCTGATCGCCTTCGCGACCGCCGCCGCCGGCCCGATCGCGTTCGTGGCCTTCCTCTCCGGCCCGATCGCCGCCCGCCTGATCGGGCCCGGCGCGTCGCTCCTCATCCCCTCGGCCCTCGTCGGCGCGCTGCTCGTGCTCGTCGCCGACTTCGTCGGGCAGTTCGGGCTGGGCCTGCGCTATCCGGTCGGAGTGGTCACCGGCGTCCTCGGGGCGCCGTACCTCGTCTACCTCATCGTCCGCAGCAACAGAGCGGGAGGCTCACTGTGACCACCGCGCACACCCTGACGGCCGAGGGGGTCACCCTCGGCTACGGCGACCGGACGGTCGTCGACGGCCTCGACCTCGTCGTCCCGCCCGGCCGCATCACCGCGATCGTCGGAGCGAACGCCTGCGGCAAGTCGACGCTCCTGCGCTCGATGTCGCGCCTGCTCGCGCCCCGCTCCGGCGCCGTGCTGCTCGACGGCAGGGCCGTGCACCGGACGCCGGCGAAGCAGCTCGCCCGCACGCTCGGCCTCCTCCCGCAGTCGCCGATCGCCCCGGAGGGCATCACCGTCGCGGATCTCGTCGGCCGAGGCCGCCATCCGCACCAGGGGATGCTGAGCCGCTGGAGCGCGCACGACGACGAGGCCGTCGCGACCGCGCTCGACGCGACCGACACCGCCGCCCTGGCCGACCGCTCCGTCGACGAGCTCAGCGGCGGGCAGCGCCAGCGCGTCTGGATCGCGATGGCCCTCGCGCAGGAGACCGACGTGCTGCTGCTGGACGAGCCGACCACCTTCCTCGACGTCAGCCACCAGATCGAGGTGCTCGACCTGCTCGTCGACCTCAACCGCACCCGCGGGACGACGGTGGTGATGGTGCTGCACGACCTCAACATGGCCGCCCGCTACGCCGACCACCTCGTGGCCATCGCGCACGGCGCGGTGCACGCCTCCGGCACCCCGGCCGCGGTGCTCACCGAGGAGACGGTGCTCGCCGTGTTCGGCCTCGACAGCCGCATCATCACCGACCCGACCTCGGGCACCCCGCTGATGCTCCCCCTCGGGCGGCACCGCCTCGCCCCCGAGCGGATCGACGCCCCCGGCGGCGCGCAGATGACGGACGTGTAAACGGTTCCACACGGCGGCCGGGGGGCGTATACGATACCTGCAGTCCGCGGCGGACGACCGTCATCGGCGGAACCGCCGAACGCCTGCCCCCGATCAGAGGTCCTCCCCGCCGTGACTGCATCCCCGACGCGCCCCGACGCCTCCGCCCTCCGCGGCGTCCGCGCGCTCCTGTTCGACCTCGACGGCGTGCTCACGCCGACCGCCGACGTCCACATGCAGGCCTGGTCGCGGCTGTTCACGGAGTACCTCTCCTCGCGCGGGATCGCCGAGGGCTACACCGACGCCGACTACTTCCGGTACATCGACGGACGCCCGCGGTACGACGGCGTCCGGGCGCTCCTCGCCTCGCGCGGCATCACCCTCCCCGAGGGCGCGCCCGAGGACGACCCGTCGCTCGAGACCGTCTGCGGGCTCGGCAACCGCAAGAACGACGCCTTCAACCGCACCCTCGCCGAGACCGGCGTCGCTCCCTACCCGGGCTCGCTCCGCTTCGTCGACGCCGCGATCGCCGCGGGCGTGCAGGTCGCCGTCGTCACCTCCTCCCGCAACGGCGTGCCGGTGCTCGAGGCGGCCGGCCTCCGCGACCGCTTCGAGGTCGTCGTGGACGGGCTCCTCGCCGCCGAGCGCTCGATCGCCGGCAAGCCCGCGCCCGACACCTACCTCTACGCGGCCGAGCTCCTCGGCCTCCCGGCCGCCGAGTGCGCCGTCCTCGAGGACGCGCACTCCGGAGTCGCGGCAGGCCGCGCGGGAGGCTTCGGCCTCGTCGTCGGCGTCGACCGCGGAGTCGGGGCCGACACCCTGCTCGAGCACGGCGCCGACCTGGTCGTGGACGACCTGGCCGAGCTGCTCCCCTTCCTCCCCACCGCTCCCGCCCCCGAGGACGCCGCATGAACCCCATCACCTCCGACCCGCTCGACCGGAACCGCTTCCCGATCGACGAGTGGGCCCTCGTCGAGACCGAGTTCGCCTCCGAGCTGCAGGGCCGCACCGAGACGCTCTTCGCCACCGGCAACGGCTACCTCGGCCTCCGCGGCAACGTGGAGGAGGGGCGCGACGGCTACGCCTACGGCACCTTCATCAACGGGTTCCACGAGACCTGGCCCATCCGCCACGCGGAGGAGGCGTTCGGCTTCGCCCGCGTCGGCCAGACCATCGTCAACGTGCCGGACGCCAAGATCATCCGCCTCTACGTCGACGACGAGCCCTTCGTGCTGAGCGAGGCCGACGTCCTCGCCTACTCGCGCCGCCTCGACTTCGCGAACGGCGTGCTCACCCGCGAGCTGGAGTGGCGCACCCCCTCCGGCAAGCGCGTCCTGATCCGCTCGCGCCGCCTGGTCTCGTTCACCGACCGGCACCTCGCGATCCTCGACTACGAGGTCGAGATGCTCGACCACGACGCGTCCGTGCTGATCTCGAGCCAGATCCTCAACCGCCAGGACGGCGTCGACGAGTACCACGCCCCCTCCGGCAGCGAGGGGGCCGGCTTCGACCCGCGCAAGGCGGAGTCGTTCGAGGACCGCGTGCTCCAGCCGCGCCTCAAGCGCGTCAGCGGCACCCGCTACCTCCTCGGCTACCGGACCACCAACTCCCAGATGACCGTCGCCTGCGGCGCCGAGCACCAGCTCGAGACCGAGAACGAGTGGGACCAGACCTCCCAGATCGACGACGACCTCGCCAAGCACGTCTACCGCGTGAAGGCCAAGGCCGGCCGGCCGGTCCGCCTGGTCAAGACGCTGACCTACCACACCTCCCGCGGCGTGCCCGTGCGCGAGCTCGCCGACCGCTGCGACCGCACGCTCGACCGCGCCCGCGAGACGCCGGTCGAAGAGCAGTTCGTCAAGCAGCGCGAGTGGCTGGACGACTTCTGGACCCGCTCCGACGTGCAGCTGGACGGCCAGCCCGCGATCCAGCAGGCCACCCGCTGGAACCTCTTCCAGCTCGCCCAGTCCACCGCCCGCACCGACGGCGGCGGAGTCGCGGCCAAGGGCGTCTCGGGCTCCGGCTACGGCGGCCACTACTTCTGGGACACCGAGGTCTACGTCCTCCCGTTCCTCAGCTACACGGCGCCCCTCGTCGCCAGGAACGCCCTGCGCTTCCGGCAGAACATGCTCGAGGCCGCCCGCGCGCGCGCCTCCGAGCTCAACCAGCGCGGCGCGCTCTTCCCCTGGCGCACCATCAAC
Source organism: Rathayibacter sp. AY1B7 (assembly GCF_002932735.1). Taxonomy (NCBI): domain Bacteria; kingdom Bacillati; phylum Actinomycetota; class Actinomycetes; order Micrococcales; family Microbacteriaceae; genus Rathayibacter; species Rathayibacter sp. AY1B7. The sequence continues at coordinate 7,510 of NZ_PSWK01000025.1, read as the reverse complement.
GGGCAGGAGTCGTCGGCGTACTACGCCGCCGGCACCGCTCAGTACCACATCGACGCCGACATCTCCTACGCGCTCATGCAGTACGTGGGTGCCACGGGCGACGACGACTTCCTCGCCCGCGGAGCGATCGACATCCTCGTCGAGACCGCGCGGATGTGGGCCGATCTGGGCTTCTGGCGCAGCAACGGCGACGATCACTTCCACATCCACGGAGTGACGGGGCCGGACGAGTACACGACCGTCGTCAACGACAACCTGTACACGAACGTCATGGCCCGGGCGAACCTCCGCTCGGCCGCACGCGCCGTCGAGCTGCTGAAGGCCGTCGAGCCCGCCGCGTACGAGCGGATGGCCGACCGCCTCGCTCTCGACGAGGGCGAGGTGCTCGAGTGGGCGCGCGCCGCCGAGAAGATGCACATCCCCTTCGACGCGCGGGCGGGCATCCACCCGCAGGACGCGGCCTTCCTCGAGAAGGAGCTGTGGGACCTCGAGAACACCCCCGCGAGCAAGCGCCCGCTGCTGCTGCACTTCCACCCGCTGGTGATCTACCGCTTCCAGGTGCTCAAGCAGGCCGACGTCGTGCTCGCGCTGCTGCTGCAGGGCAACGAGTTCACCGCCGAGCAGAAGCGCGCCGACTTCGAGTACTACGACGCGCTGACCACCGGCGACTCGACCCTCTCGGCCGTCGTGCAGTCGATCATCGCCGCCGAGGTCGGCTACAGCGACCTGGCCCGCCACTACTTCCTGTCGGCGCTGTTCGTCGACCTCGCCGACCTGCACCGCAACACCGCGGACGGCATCCACGTCGCCTCGACGGGCGGCGTCTGGAGCGCCCTCGTCTACGGCTTCGGCGGGATGCGCGACCACGGCGGCCGGATCACGCTCGATCCGCGCCTTCCCGACGACTGGGACCGCCTCGCCTTCCGCATCACCCTCCACGGCACGCGCGTGCGCGTCGAGGTGACGCAGACCGAGGTCCTGCTGACGGTCGAGACCGGCGACTCCGCCGCGATCACCGTCCGCGACGAGCGCGTGCACGTCGCCGCCGGCAGCCCCGTGCGCGTCCCGCTCACGCACCAGGGCCGCCGCCTGCACGGCGCGCCGACCACGTCCGACATCGAGGGCACCCGCCGCTCCGACGGCACCGTGATCACCGCCTCGATCCCCACCATCTCGATGACCCCCGAGCCCGAGGTCCTGACCGGGCCCTGAGCGGCTCCGTGAACATCGCCCATCACGCACGAGACCCCCGGCCGGAACCGGGGGTCTCGTGCGTCGCGGGCGGGCGGAGCCGCCCGGACCGGATGCGTCAGGCGGAGGCGAGCAGCGACTTCAGCGCCGACGTGAAGAACGTCAGCCCGTCCACACCCGAGCGCATCGCGGCGGCCGTGTCGGGCCCGAAGCCCTCCTCGACGGCGTGCTCCGGGTGCGGCATGAGCCCCACCACATTGCCGCGGCGGTTGCTGATGCCGGCGATGTCGTTCATGGAGCCGTTCGGGTTGTGGCCGAGGTAGCGGACGACGACGCGTCCCTCCGCCTCGAGCTCGAGCAGCGTGTCGGCCGAGGCGATGTAGCCGCCCTCGCCGTTCTTCAGCGGGATCGTGATCTCCTGGCCGGGCTCGAAGCCGTTCGTCCAGGCGGTCTCGGTGCTCGCGACCATCAGGCGCTGGTCGCGGCAGACGAAGGATCCGATGTCGTTCGCGATCAGGCCGCCGGGCAGCAGGTGCGCCTCGGTGAGCATCTGGAAGCCGTTGCAGATGCCGAGGACCGGGGTCCCGGCGTTCGCCGCGTCGACGACCTCGCGCATGATCGGGGAGTGGGAGGCGATGGCGCCGCAGCGCAGGTAGTCGCCGTAGGAGAAGCCGCCGGGCAGGACGATCGCGTCGACGCCGTCGAGGTCGTGGTCGCCGTGCCACAGCGCGACCGGCTCCGCACCCGCGAACCGGACGGCGCGCTGGGCGTCGCGGTCGTCGAGCGAGCCGGGGAAGGTGATGACGCCGATCCTCATCGGGCGGCCTCCGCCGGGTAGTGGATCCCGACGACGTCCTCGATCACCGAGTTCGAGAGCATCTCGTCGGCGATGCGCTGCACCGAGGCGCGCACCTCGTCGGTCACCTCGTCGACGGTGATCTCGAAGCGCTTGCCCACCCGCACGCCGTGGAGGGCGGAGTGGCCCAGCCGCGCGAGCGCGCCGGCGACGGCCTTCCCCTGCGGGTCGAGCAGCTCGGCCTTGGGCATGACTTCAACGACGATCGTGGGCACCGTGTTCTCCGGAGTCTCGGGGGAGTGCGGTCTTCCGCGCGACCATCGTACCCGCGGGGGTCCCCGCGATCGGCGGCGCTCAGGAGGTCGTGACGCGGATCGCGTTCGCCCAGGGGTCCTCGAAGGCGAGGGTGCGGCCGTCGTCGCGGGTGGCGACTCCGGAGCGGGCCAGCCGCTCGCCGAGCGCGCCGAGGTCGTCGGCGCCGGGCACCACGATCTCCACCTGTCCGAGGCCGAGGGCCTGCTGCCGGCGTCCGGCGCCCGCCGAGTTCCAGGTGTTCATCGCCATGTGGTGGTGGTAGCCGCCCGCCGAGACGAAGAGCGCCTGCCCGCCGTACGCGATCGTCGTCTCGAAGCCGAGCCGGTCGACGTAGAACTCCTTCGCCGTGGCGACGTCGCCCACGCTCAGGTGCACGTGGCCGACGGAGGCGCCGCCGAGGCGCGGCTGCGCGATCGACTCCTCGGTGAGGTGCTCCTGCAGGAACGCGTTCGGGTCGAGGAAGAGCGTGCTCATCTCGATCCGCCCGTGCGTCCACGACCACTGCGTACGGTCGCGGTCCCAGTAGAGCTCGACGCCGTTGTGCTCGGGGTCGTCGAAGTAAAAGGCCTTGCTGACCAGGTGGTCGGAGCTGCCGGTGAAGGAGCCGGGGTGCCGGCTCGCGACGCTGTACACGGCCGCGGCGAGCGCCGCCTCCGATTCGAAGAGGATCGCCGTGTGGAAGAGGCCGGCGCTGCGCGGCGAGGCGTGCACCAGCTCGGGCGCGTGCTGGAGGATCACGGCCGGCACTCCGCCGCGGCCGAGCACCGCGACCGGTCCGTCGTGCGAGAGCAGCTCGAGCGTCACGGCGTCGCGGTAGTAGGCGATCATCCCGTCGAGGTCGGCGACGCGGAGGGTCACCGCGCCCATCGCGGTGTCGGGAGCGAGCAGGTCGGGGGAGGAGGTGGTCACGGCGGAGACGCTACCTGCTTTTGGTTGAAGCTACAACCATTCAGAGGGGCGAGCGCTCATAGGAACCGCATAAGCATCGTCCAGGCGGCGCCGGGAGGCCGGGCGTGGAATGGGAACCGGTCGCCGTCAGGGGCGGCCCCGGCACGAGGACGACACCATGAACGAGCGACACGAATCCGACGAGCGAGAGCTCACCGACCAGCCCGCCACCACCGAGGCGACGGGCGCCGACGAGGTGCGCGCGCTGCGCGCGGACGACCGCCGTCGTCGTCGTCGGGCGCTGATCGCCGGCGGCCTCGGCCTCGCCGTGCTGATCGGAGTGACAGCAGGCGGAGTCGCCACCGCCGGCCGCACCGAGGCGGCCTCCTCCGCCTCGGCCGGCGCCGCTACGATCGTCTACCCCGGCGGCTCGCGGGGATCCTTCGGCGGCGGGTACGTGATCGTCCCCTCCTGGGGCGGATCGACGCAGGGCGGATCGACGCAGGGCGGCTCGACGCAGGGCGGCTCCTCCCCGTACGGCTCGACGCAGGGCGGCTCCTCCGCCGCCGAGCCGGCCACCGGCGCGACCGACGCCGTGGCCGCGAGCACCGCGCAGACCGCCGGCGTCGTCACGATCACCTCCGAGCTCACCTACCAGGGCGCCCGCTCGGCCGGCACCGGCATGATCCTCACCTCCGACGGCATGATCCTCACCAACAACCACGTCGTCGAGGGCGCCACCGCGATCTCGGTCACGGTGGAGTCGACGGGCCGCAGCTACACCGCCCGCGTCGTCGGCACCGACGCGACGAACGACGTCGCCGTCCTGCAGCTGGAGGACGCCTCCGGCCTCACCCCCGCCTCGCTCGACACGGACGGGGTCGCTGTGGGCGACACCGTGACCGCCGTCGGCAACGCGGGAGGGACGGGCGACCTGGTCGCCGCCACCGGCACGGTCACCGGTCTCGATCAGCAGATCACCACCCGCTCCGAGTCGGGGATCTCCGCCGAGACGCTGACCGGGCTGATCCAGACGGACGCAGACATCGTCTCCGGCGACTCCGGCGGCCCGCTCGTCGACTCCGCCGGCCGCGTCGTGGGGATGGACACCGCCGCCTCCAGCGGGACGGTCGACATCACCGGCTTCGCGATCCCGATCTCGAAGGCCCTGGACATCGTGGCCACCATCGAGGCGGGCGCCGACACGGCCACCGTCGAGATCGGCTATCCGGCCTTCCTCGGCGTCTCCCTCTCCTCCGGCACCGCGTCGCCGACCTCGCGCGCGCTCGCGACCACCGCGTCCGGCGCCGTGATCGGCGGAGTCGTCGAGGGCGGGCCGGCCGCGCAGGCGGGCCTCGAGGCGGGGGACGTCGTCACCGCGGTCGACGGGGTCACCGTCGCCTCGGCCGACCAGCTGTCCGCCTCGCTCGCGCAGCGCGAGCCCGGGGAGTCGGTGACGATCTCGTGGACCGACTCCGCGGGCGCCGCCCGCTCCGCCCAGGTCGTGCTGGTCGAGGGTCCGGTCGCCTGATCGGAGCCTCCGCGTGGCCGCCGGAGCGTTCCCGGCCGTTCACCCGGACGAGCGCGCCACGCCGCCCGTTGTTTTGATCCGCTCAAGACAACTCGGGTAGTGTCCTCGGCATGACGACAGTGGACGAGCGGCTCCGAGCCTCCGGGCTCAAGGTCACCGCCACCCGGCGCGCGGTGCTCCTCGCTCTCGAGGAGCACCCGCACTCCGGGGTGGACGCGGTCCTGGCCCGAGTGCGCGAGGGCCTCCCCGAGGCTTCGGCCCAGGCGGTCTACGGAGTGCTCTCGGCGTTCACCGACGCCGGGATCGTCCGCCGCATCGAGCCGGAGGGCCACCCCCGCCGGTTCGAGCTGCGGGTCGGCGACAACCACCACCACGTGGTGTGCCGGCGCTGCGGGGCCGTGGCCGACGTCGACTGCGTCGTCGGGGAGGCGCCGTGCCTGCATCCGCAGACCGCGAGCGGCTTCGCCGTGGACACCGCCGACGTCACGTTCTGGGGCACCTGCCCCGACTGCCTGGCCCTGGCCCACTGACCGACATCCGCTACACCGCAGCGGCGGGCCCCGTGCCCCTCGCCGACAGGAGGAACATGACCGAGGAACGATTCACCACCACGAACTCCGGAGCACCGGTCGCGAGTGACGACCACTCGCTGAGCGTCGGAGCCGACGGACCCCTCGCGCTCCACGACCACTACCTCGTCGAGAAGCTGGCCCAGTTCAACCGCGAGCGCATCCCGGAGCGGGTCGTCCACGCCAAGGGCGGCGGAGCCTTCGGACGCTTCACCACCACCGCCGACGTCAGCGCCTACACGCGTGCCGCGCTCTTCCAGCCCGGAGTCGAGACCGAGATGCTCGCGCGGTTCTCCACGGTCGCCGGCGAGCAGGGCTCGCCCGACACCTGGCGCGACCCCCGCGGCTTCGCGCTGAAGTTCTACACGAGCGAGGGCAACTACGACCTCGTCGGCAACAACACCCCCGTCTTCTTCATCCGCGACGGCATCAAGTTCCCCGACTTCATCCGCTCGCAGAAGCGCCTGCCCGGCAGCCACCTGCGCGACCACGACATGCAGTGGGACTTCTGGACCCTCTCGCCCGAGTCGGCCCACCAGGTCACATGGCTCATGGGCGACCGCGGCCTCCCCTCCTCGTGGCGGCACATGGACGGCTTCGGCTCGCACACCTACCAGTGGATCAACGCCGCCGGCGAGCGCTTCTGGGTCAAGTACCACTTCAAGACCGATCAGGGCGTCGAGATCCTGAGCCAGGAGCAGGCCGACCAGATCGCCGGTGAGGACGCGGACTTCCACATCCGCGACCTGTCCTCCGCCATCGACCGCGGCGACTTCCCCTCGTGGACGCTGTCAGTGCAGGTCATGCCGTACGAGGACGCGAAGAGCTACCGGTTCAACCCGTTCGACCTCACCAAGGTCTGGCCCCACGCGGACTACCCGCTGATCCAGGTCGGCACCATGACGCTCGACAGGAACCCCGAGAACTACTTCGCGCAGATCGAGCAGGCGGCGTTCGCCCCCTCGAACTTCGTGCCCGGGATCGCGGCAAGCCCCGACAAGATGCTCCTCGCGCGCATCTTCAGCTACGCCGACGCGCACCGCTACCGCGTGGGGACCAACCACGCGCAGCTGCCGGTGAACGCGCCGAAGTCGCCGGTGCACTCGTACTCGAAGGACGGCCCCATGCGGTTCGACTTCCAGAAGTCCGAGGTGCCCGTCTACGCGCCGAACACGATGGGCGGCGCCCACGCCGATCCCGCCCGGGCGGCGGAGTCGGCCGGCTGGGAGACCGACGGCGAGCTGACGCGCGCCGCGGCGACCCTCCACCCGGAGGACGACGACTTCGGTCAGGCGGGGACGCTCTACCGCGAGGTCCTCGACGACGACGCGCGCGCCCGCCTGGTCGCGAACATCGCCGGCCACGTGTCGAAGGTCACCCGTCCGGAGCTGCGGCAGCGCGTGCTCCAGTACTGGGCGAACGTCGACTCGTCGCTCTCGCAGCGCGTCGCCGAGGCGCTCGAGCCCGCGGCTCCCGGTGCGGACGTCTCCCCCGAGGCGGTCGGCATCGGGGCGTAGTCCCGGCATCCCCTCGAGGAGCGCGCGGTACCGGAGCGATCCGGGTCGCGCGCTCCTCGTCGTTTCCGGGGAGGGTCCTTCCACTCGGTGGAGTCGGATCCCGCGCGCGGGTGCCCGCCTCGGTCCGATGCAGCCGGCTCGGACCCCGGATCCGCCCGCGGAACCGGGCGCCGACGGGGAGGACCCCTGATCCCGACACGCCCGGGATGTGCGATTTCGGCCCGTCGTTTGACAGCACCGCGATCGCTGCGTAACTTATTCCGAGTCGCCACAAAGGCCGCAGGGAAACGGAAAGAGCAGCAGCTCCTACGTCCCGGCCTCAATCGGGACCATCCACTCGGCAAGACAGCTTTTCGGAGCAGGTCTGCCGCACGGATGTAAAGCCTTCGCAGGATCCCTCGGATCCAGCAACTTCGCCGCCCGGCGCAGGACTCAGGTCCTGAACCGAGCAACGTCGGAGCGCCTATGAGCGTGACGACATCGCGAAGAAGCCGGATTTGACACGGCCTGCGGATGTGCTAAGTTATACAAGTTGCCACGGCGACAGGGGAAAGAAACTTCTCCTAGTCTACCGAGAAGACGCGTATGACGCAAGCAACAAATTCTTCGATCACTTTCGTTGTGAAGCACCGTTCTGGTGTGGAGGCGGGATGTGTCCGATTCTTGAGAACTCAACAGCGTGCACTATGTTCAATGCCAATTT
>NZ_PSWK01000024.1:0-54982 GCF_002932735.1 Rathayibacter sp. AY1B7 | reverse complement strand
GCGGTGGAAGGCGGTGTCGGCGGCGAGGTAGGCGGACTGGTCGGCTGCGCGGAGGGCGGGGAGGAGGGTCGGTGTCATGAGCGTCCTTGGTCGAGCCGACGGCCAGCGGCCGGCTTTTGTCCGACATAACCTGCGTGTGTCCCGATCATGCCCGAAGATCGGCCGGGGCGCGACTCCGGCGATGGCAGGATGACCGCATGCCCGCGCCGACGCCCTCGCTGCACCACTCGGTGCTGGACGAGCTCGGTTCGCAGATCGTGCGCGGCGAGCTCGCGCCGGGCACCACCTTCAGCGCCGACGAGCGTGCGGAGCGGCGCGGGGTCTCCCGCTCGGTGATGCGGGAGGCGGTGCGCGTCCTCGAGACGCTCGGGCTCGTGACGTCCCGCCGCCGCGCGGGGACGCGGGTCCAGCCTCCGGAGTGCTGGAACGCCCTGGACACGCGGGTCGTCGCATGGGGACTGGACGGCCCGGACCGGCGGCGCCAGCTGCACCAGCTCAGCGAGCTCCGACTCGGGGTGGAGCCGCTCGCCGCAAGGCTCGCAGCGGCGAACGCGACCGAGGAGCAGCGGCGGGCGCTCACGGAGGCGGGCGACGCCCTCTCCACCCACTCCCGCGCAGCCGACCAGTCCGCCTACCTCGCCGCCGACACCGCCTTCCACCGCTCCCTCCTGGCCGCGTCCGGCAACCGGATGCTCGCGCAGCTGGGCGATCTGGTCGCCGAGGTCCTCGCCGGCCGCACCCGCAACGCGCTCATGCCGCGCGAGGCCGACTCCACCGCGGTGCGGCTGCACCGGGCGGTGGCCGCCGCCGTCGCCTCGGGCGACGCGGACGCTGCGGAGGCCGCGATGCGGGCGATCGTCGAGGAGTCGGACCGGGCGGTGCAGGAGAGCTGACGGGGTTGCACCCCCGCTGCGCCGCGCGCACAGTGGAGCGCATGGTCGAGGGATACACGTCCGCGCAGGTGCGGGCCGCGGAGGCTCCGCACCTGGCCCGGCGGGAGCCGCTGATGCAGCGCGCCGCCGACGGCCTCGCCCGCGAGCTGCGCCTCGTGCTCGCCGGGCGCTCCGACCGCTCCCGTCCGGGCTCGGTGCTCGTCCTGGTCGGTCCGGGCGACAACGGCGGTGACGCGCTCTACGCGGCCGCCGAGCTCTCCTCCTCCGGAACCGACGTCGTCCTCGTCCTCACGGCCGAGCGGGTGCACCGCCGGGGCCTCGCCGTGGCGCTCGACGAGGGCTGCGGGCAGGTGCCGGCCGACGACGCGCCCGGCCTCGCGGCGGCGGTGGCGCGGGCGGACGTCCTGGTCGACGGGATCCTCGGCATCGGAGCGACGGAGCCCGCGCTGCGGGGGCGTCCGCGCGTCGTCGTCGAGGCGGTGCTCGACGCGCTGGAGCGGCGGGCCGAGCGCCCGGTGGTCGTCGCGGTCGACCTGCCGAGCGGCATCCATCCCGACGACGGGTCGGTCCCCGATCCCACCGTGCTGCGCGCCGATGTGACGGTCGCCTTCGGCGCGATCAAGGCCGGTCTGCTGCTGCCTCCGGGCGACTCCTACGCGGGCCGTCTGCGGCTGGTCGACATCGGCCTCGGCCCGGACCTGGCAGGAGTGGAGCCCGCGGTCCGCGAGTGAGCGAGCGGCTCAGGAGGGAGCGAGGAGGTGCGCCTTCTCGGGGTGCTGCTCGAACCACTGCCCGACGTACCAGCACATCGGCACGACGCTCCGCCCGCCGGCGGCCTCGATGTCGGCGACGGCGAAGGAGACCAGCTCCCCGGCGAGCCCGCGGCCTCGGAAGGGCGGGGTCGTGAAGGAGCGGACGAGGGAGACGCTGCCGGGCGCCTCGCGGTAGTCGAGGACGCCCACCAGGGCGCCGTCGAGGTGGAGCTCGTAGCGCGACGCGTCGTCCGCCCGGCGGAAGTCCTTGGCCATGCCTCCAGAGTAGGACGGCCCGGACGGATCAGGCCTCGTCGCCGAGCATCTCGCCGTCGACGTAGAGCCAGCGACCGTCCTCGCGCAGGAAGCGGCTGCGCTCGTGCACGAGGCCGGGGCCGGCGGGCGAGCGGTAGGAGGCGCGGAACTCGACCAGGCCCTCCTCGTCGCCCTCCCCGCCGAACGAGGTGTCGACGATCTGGAGCCGGCGCCACTGGACGTCGGGATCGAGGTCGATGCGGCGCGGCCGGGTCGAGGGGTGCCAGCTCGCGAGCAGGTAGGGAGCGCTGCCGAGGACGTTCGCGCTGTAGCGGCTGCGCATCAGGCGCTCCGCCGTCGGCGAAGGCTCCTCGCCGAGGTGGGCGGGGCGGCAGCAGTCGGCGTAGTGGCGGCGGCTTCCGCAGGGGCAGGAGTCGGCGGGATGCATCCGGCCAGTGTGGCAGGCGATGCGACGCCCCCGGCCCGCCGAGGCTCCGGCGAGCGCCGCGACTCCCCGGACCGTCCAGGTGTGCATCCCCTCCACATCCGCTCCGCCGCCTTGAGGGTGCCGCCGGATCCCGGCAACGTGGCCCCCTCATCGACCACGGACGGAAGGAACGACCCGATGCTCACGCTCACCGACAACGCCAGCACCGTCGTCAAGACCATCACCGGGCAGACCGAGACCCCCGTCGAGGGAGGCCTGCGCATCAGCGGCACCGATCTCGACGCCCGCAACTTCGCTGTCGCGGTCGCCGCGGCCCCCGAGACGACGGACGCCGTCGTGGAGCAGGACGGAGCGCGCGTGTTCCTCGACGTCGCCGCCTCCGTCGCTCTCGGCGACAAGGTCCTCGACGCGCAGGTGGACGAGGGCGGCTCCGTCAGCTTCGGGATCGCTCCGCAGGGCTGACCCCGTCGACATCGGAGGCCGCCCCCACCGCAGTGCGGGAGGGCGGCCTCCGTCGTCCCAGGATCAGGAGAGGATGTCGCGAGTGGTGAAGCGGCCGATCGCGAGCGACCCGAACACGGCGACGTAGGCGAGCTGGAGCAGCGCGTTCTCGCCGAAGGAGCTCCACGCGATCGGGTCGCGCAGGAGGTCGGCGAAGTCGAACCACCGGTCGGTCAGCAGGAACGGGTGGAGGGCGTCCAGCTGCGAGAGCGAGCCGACGATCTGCGCCGCGATGGAGACGACGACGGTGGCCGCCATGGCGCCGACCGGCACATCGGTCAGCGTCGAGATGAAGAGGCCGATCGCCGAGAGCCCGACCAGCGAGAGCGCCGCGTACACGGCGATCGCCAGGGCCCGGCCGATCGCGTCGCCGAGCGGGACGGTGCTGCCGGAGAGCAGCGTCACCGGTCCCGCCGGGAAGAGCGCCAGGCCGATCAGGATCCCGACCACCATGACAGTGAGTGCTGCGGCGAGGCAGAAGGCGAGGGAGGCGGCGAACTTCACCGCGAGCAGCCGCACGCGGCCGACGGGGCTGACCAGCAGGTAGCGCAGCGTCCCGAGCGAGGCCTCGCCCGCGATCGCGTCGCCGGCGACGACCCCGACCGTGAGCGGGAGGAACAGCGGGACGGCGACCGTGATGGCCGCGAAGCCGGTGAAGAGGCCGTTGCCGGCGATCGCGCCCACGAAGGAGGGCCCGCCTCCGTCGCCGCCCGAGAGCCGCACCGCGACGGCGAGCAGGATCGGGATGGCGGCCAGGGCCGCGAGCAGCGCCCAGGTGCGGCGCCGGCGGAAGAGCAGGGCGAGCTCGGAGGCGAGCAGGGACCCGATCCCCGCGCGGCGGACGGTCGCGTCAACGCTCGACATCGAAGCCCTCCCCGGTCAGCTCGACGAAGCGCTCCTCGAGCGAGGGGCGGCGGACGGCGAACCCGCGGACGCGGACGTCGGCCCGCACGAGGTCGGCCACCAGCGTCTCGGCCGCGAGCCCGGGCGGCAGAGCGGCGACGACCAGCGGCGGATCGGCGGGGTGCGGGCCCGGCGCGGTGCGCGGCTCCAGACCCCGGGTGTGCAGGGCCACGATCGCGCGCTCGCGGTCGGGCGTCAGCAGCTCGACCGAGGCGGCGTCCCCGCGCAGCTCGTCGAGCCCGCCCTGGGCGACGAGGCGCCCGGTGCGCATGACGGCGGCGTGGGTGCAGAGCTGCTCGATCTCGACGAGGAGGTGGCTGGAGACGAGGACGGTCGTGCCGTCCTGGTTCAGTCCGCGCACCAGAGCGCGGACCTCGCGGGTGCCCTGCGGGTCGAGGCCGTTCGTGGGCTCGTCCAGCACGATCAGGTCGCGCGGCGAGAGCAGGGCGACCGCGATGCCGAGCCGCTGCTTCATCCCCAGGGAGTAGGAGCCGACCTTCTTGCGCGCCGCGGCCGAGAGGCCGACGCGGGCGAGGGCCTCCTTCGCGCGGGTGTCGCGGGTGCGGGACGAGGTGCCCGCCTCCGCGGCGTCGAAGCGCCGGAGGTTGGCCGCTCCGGAGAGGAACGGGTAGAAGCCCGGCCCCTCGACCAGCGCCCCCACCCGGGGCAGGACCTCGGCCGCGCGCCGGGGCATCGCCTGCCCGAGGACGGTGATGCTGCCCACGGTCGGCGCGGCGAGGGCAAGCAGCATCCGGATCGTCGTTGTCTTGCCCGAGCCGTTCGGGCCGAGGAAGCCGAAGACGGCGCCGCGGGGAACGGCGAGGTCGAGACCGGAGACCGCCTCCTGGCGCCCGAAGCGCTTGGTGAGGCCTCGCGTCTCGACGGCGAGCTCGCCCGCCGTCACCGAGCGGAGGCCGCGTCGCGGAGCGCCTCGGCCGGGACCGCGCCGGCGAGGACGCGTCCGTCGTCGGTGACGAGGACGGTCAGCAGGGCGGAGGAGAGGATCCGGCCGCCGTCGACCGGCGTGGTGACCGCGTCGAGCGAGGAGAGCGCGTCGGCGTCACCGGCGGGCAGCTCGACGACGCTCGTCCAGCCGGAGCCCGTGGTGACGACGTCGGAGTGCTCGGCCGTGCCCGCGGCGGGCGCGTCGGAGGCGTCCGCCTCGTCGTCGACCGGAGCGGCCTGCTCCGTCACCTCGGCGCCGGCCGGGGGCGTGAAGGAGAAGAGGGACGCGTCGGGCGTCGAGAAGTCGATGCTCGTGTACGCGACGCTGAACGCGGGCGCGGTGCCCCCGCGGGCGGTCACGGCTACCCCGAGCGGGAGGCCCGTCTCGCCGTCGACCGAGACGGTCACGGAGCCCACGAGGGTGCCGCCGTCGCGGGGCGTGAGCACGAGCTCGTACGCGTCGCGCCCGGCGACGCTGACGTCCGAGCCGACCGCGACCGTGGTCGTCGGGTCGATCGCGGCGAGCAGCTGCTCGGCGGCGGACGACGGCGTCACGACCTGATCGCCCGGCGAGGCCTCGGGGGCTCCGCCCGCGGGAGGCACGAGGTGGGTGGCGGTGTTCGCGCTCGAGTCGTAGATCCAGACTCCGTCGGTCGTCGAGGCGACGACGTCGCGCTCGGCCAGCCGGTCGAGCACCTGGAGGCGCGCGCCCTTCTCGGCGTCGACGTACACGCGGGCCTGGTGCGAGCCCGTGGCGAGCTCGACGAGGGAGTCGGCGGGGTCGGCGGACGCCGAGCCGGCCGAGCCGCCGAGCGCCGAGAGGTCGGGCAGGCCGAGGTCCGAGGTCTGCCGGATCTCGCCGGAGAACGCCGAGGTGTCGCTCTCGGCGACGAAGGCGAGGAGGTCGGCGGCGGACTTCTCGGGGAGGTCTCCCGCGGCGCTCGCCGAGAAGGGGAGGGCGACGGCCGCGGCGACGACGACCGCGGGGACGACGGCGACGGGCGTCCAGCGCTTCCAGTCAATGCTCATGCCGGGAACGCTACGCCTCGAACCTCCGCGGCGGGCCCGGAACGTGCCGGTCCACAGCCTTCCGGAAGGGGGTGCGGTCCGAGACCGCGGCCGGGATGATCAGGGCATGGACCTCCCGTTCGCTCTCCCCCTCGCCCCGATGCTCGCCAAGGCCGTTCCGGCGGTGCCGGAGCAGACCGCCGTCGCGGGCGGATACTCCTACGAGCCGAAGTGGGACGGGTTCCGCGCGATCGTCTCGGTCTCCGGCGGGGACTGCGAGATCGGGAGCCGCGGCTCCAAGCCGCTGACCCGGTACTTCCCCGAGCTCGTCGAGGCCTTCCTCCGGCTGCTCCCCGACGGCTGCGTGCTCGACGGCGAGATCGTCCTGGCGACCGGCGAGCCGGGAGCGCAGCGGCTCGACTGGGACCTGCTCTCGCAGCGCATCCATCCGGCCGCGAGCCGCGTGAGGATGCTGGCGGAGACCACCCCGGCGATGCTCGTCGCCTTCGACCTGCTCGCCGTGGACGGGCGCAGCATGCTCGAGGAGCCGTACTCGGCGCGGCGGGAGGCGCTCGCCGCGGTGATGGCCGGCGTCCCGCATCCGCTGCACCTCGGCCGCGCCACCGACGACGAGGCCCTGGCGCGCGACTGGCTGGAGCGCTTCGAGGGCGCAGGACTGGACGGCGTCGTGGCGAAGCCCCTGGCCGCGCCCTACTCCCCCGGGAAGCGCGCCGTGCTCAAGGTCAAGCACCACCGCACGGCCGACGTGATCGCGATCGGGTACCGCGAGCACGCCTCCAAGCCGGGCGTGGGCTCGATCCTGCTCGGCCTGCACGGCGACGACGGCGAGGTCCGCCAGGTCGGCGGGGCCTCGGCCTTCAGCGACGAGCGTCGCGTGCAGCTCCTGGAGGAGCTCGCACCCGCGGTCGAGCGCGACGCGGAGGGAGCACCGGTGCGCGGCGAGGGCGAGCGGAGCCGGTTCTCGAGCGGCCGCGACACCTCCTTCGTGCGTCTGCGTCCCGAGCTCGTGCTCGAGGTCCGCTACGACCAGCGCGAGGGCGACCGCTTCCGGCACACCGTTCAGTTCGAGCGCTGGCGCCCGGACCGCGACGCCGCCTCCTGCACCATGGAGCAGCTGGAGCAGCCGACCGCGTACGACCTCGGCGACGTCCTCGGCTAGGCCTTCTTCGCGCGGCTGGGCTGCACGCGGGGCGGCTCGCCCGGCATCTTGGGGAAGTCGGGCGGGAACGGCAGCTCGCCGAGGCCGGCGGCGACATCGCGCTCCCACCAGCCGAGCAGGGCGTCGAGGTGACCGGGGGCGTCGTGCATCCGGGCCCACGGATCACCGCGCTCGGCGAGGCGCGCCGGGACCGTGCGGATCGTGAAGGCCCGCGGGTCGACGCCGTCGAGCTCGTCCCAGTCCAGCGGAGTGGAGACGGGAGCGTGCGCGAGCGGCCGCGGGCTGTAGGCACCGGCGATCGTGCGGTCGCGGTTGGCCTGGTTGAAGTCGACGAAGATCCGCTCGCCGCGCTCCTCCTTCCACCACGCCGTCGTGACCTGCTCGGGCATCCGCCGCTCCAGCTCGCGCGCCGCGGCGATCACCGCGTGGCGGACGTCGAGGAACTCGTGCTCGGCGACGATCGGCGCGAAGACGTGCAGGCCGCGGTTGCCGGACGTCTTCACGAACGGGTCGAGGCCGGCCTCCCGCAGGACCTCCCGCAGCGCGTGCGCGGCGACGACCGCGTCGGCGACGTCGGTGCCGGGCTGCGGGTCGAGGTCGATCCGGAGCTGGTCGGGCAGGTCGGGCGCATCGGCGCGGGACGCCCACGGGTGGAAGACGACGGTGTTCATCTGCGCCGCCCAGACGGCGGCCGCGGGCTCGTCGATCACGAGCTGCGGATGCACCCGCCCGCTCGGGTACGTCACCGGGACGGACCGGACGTACTCGGGCGCGCCCTTGGGCGGGTTCTTCGAGAAGAACTGCTCGCCCTCGATCCCGGAGGAGAAGCGCTGCAGCGAGACGGGGCGGCCGCCGTTCGCCGCGACGAACGGCTCGCCGACGGCGATCAGGTACTCCGCGACCTCGCGCTTGGTGATGCCCGGCTCCGGGAAGAGGACTCGCTCAGGGCTCGAGATCCGCACCTCCCGGTCGCCGTGCAGTCCGGGGACGGTGAGGACGACGGCGTCGCTGCTGGGCATCTGCTGAGGCTAGCCCGCGGCGCCGCCCGGCGACAGGGGTCCTCCGGGGCGTCGCCGCAGCCGGATCGGGCCCTTCGCCCGCGAGGGGTCGACGACCTGTCCGCCCTGCACGATGTCGATCTCGCCCCGGTCGACCAGGCGGCGCGCGGCCCGGCGGACGGGCTCCATCAGCGGCCGCCACTCCTCGCCGCCGACCCGGCGCGCGACCTCGGACGGGCACGCCGTCGACGACGCCGCTCGCGCGAGCAGGACGGTGCGGATCTCCTCCTCGAGGCGCGCCTCCTCCGGTCCGACTCCGCGACGGCGGCAGGCGACCGAGCAGTAGCGGACGTCCTCCCAGTCCCGTGCCCACTTCGCGCGCCACTCGATCTCGCGACCGCAGGAGGCGCAGGTCTTGCTCTCGGGGTGCGCGGTGGACGTGCGCTGACGGTGGGCCATGCCCTCGAGTCTGCGCGCAGACCGCGGCCGCGGCGACGGGTTGCGCTGAGGGCGAGCGACGGGTGCGCGGGCTCCGGCGCCGAGGACGGGCACCCGATGCGGCGTGATCGGGAACAGGGAGCGGCGGATCGGCGTTCCCCGAGGTGGCGGCGTCATACTCCGCAATAGGGCGGCCCTCCCCCGGTCGGTGCGCCAGCCTGGAGGAGCCGTGCTGCGGCGCGACGGCGGGCCACCACCCCGTGCCGCACCCTCGATCGATCAGGAGTCTCCGATGAGCCGCGAGAACCTCGCCACCACCCCGGACCGCGAGCCGGAGCACCGCGCCTTCGCCGGACTCTCCCCGGAGGACTTCAAGCTCGCGTTCCGCAACCACGCCGCCGGAGTCGCGCTGATCACCGCGGACCCGGGCACCGGCCCGGTCGCCCTGACCGCGACCTCCGTCTTCTCGGTGAGCGCCGAGCCGCCGCTGTTCGTCTTCTCGCTCTCGTCCGCCTCGTCCAGCTCTCCGGCCATCCAGGCGTCCGAGACGCTGGTCGTGCACCTGCTCGGGGCGGAGCAGCTCGACCTGGCGCGCCTGGGCTCGACCAGCGGCATCGACCGCTTCGCCGACACGTCGCTCTGGTCGCGGCTGCCCACGGGCGAGCCGTTCTTCCCGGGCGCCGCCGCCTGGATCCGCGGCACGGTGATCAACCGCATGGAGGCGGGATCGTCCACGATCGTCGCCGTGCACGCCCTCGAGGCCCACGTGCCCGAGGACTCCGAGACCACGGCGCCGCTCGTCTACCACAACCGCACCTGGCACCACCTCGGCGAGCACTCCCGCCTCAGCTGAGCTCCGCGGGCGCTCCGGAGCAGGCGGTTCAGGCCTCCGGGCCGGTCGCCACCGTCCGGCCCGGCGTGCTCGACCACTGCGACCAGGAGCCCGGGTAGAGCGCCGGCGCGAAGCCCGCGAGCGTGAGCGCGACGACGTCGACCGCGGCCGAGACGCCGCTGCCGCAGTACACGCCGACGGGGGCGTGCTCCCGCACGCCGAGCGCCTCGAATCCGGCGCGCAGGTCGGAGGCGGGCCGGAACCGCCCCTCGGAGTCGAGCGCCGCGGACGCGGGAGCGTTCCGAGCGCCGGGGATGTGGCCCGCCCGCGGGTCGATCGGCTCGACCTCGCCGCGGTACCGCTCAGGGGCGCGGGCGTCGAGCAGGACGCCCGCCGAGGGCAGCGCCGCCGCCTCGTGGATGTCCAGCACCGGGAGCCGACCGTAGGCCAGCTCGACGTCGCCCCGCTCGCGCGGGACGTCGCCCGTCTCGAGCTCCCGCCCCGAGCGGATCCAGCCGGCGAGCGACCCGTCGAGCAGGCGGACGTCCTCCACTCCCGTCGCCCGCAGCAGCCACCAGGCCCGCGCGGCCGGGACGCTACGCGCGTCGTCGTACACGACGACGGACCGGCCCCGGCGGAGCCCCCAGCCGCGCGCCGCCTCCTGCAGCACCTCGATCGGAGGCAGCGGGTGGCGCCCCTCCTCCGGCTCGCCGTGGGCGGCCAGCTCGTGATCGAGGTCGACGTGCACCGCGCCGGGCAGGTGACCCGCGAGGTACTCCGGGCGGCCGTCGGGCCGGTCGAGGCGCCAGCGCACGTCGAGGACGAGCGGCGGCTCGGTGGAGGCCATGAGCTCGGCGAGCTCGTCAGGGGTGACCAGCAGGCTCTCGCGGCTGGAGGGGGTCGTCGGGGTCATGGCGTCCTTCCGATCCGCGTCGTCGGCGGAGTCCTGCCCCAGCATGCCGGGTCGCCCGGCGGCGCGGGAGCTCGGGCGGCAGCGGAGCATCAGTGCGCAAGGCGCCTTGTCGATGGTCGTCTGCCGGAGAGCCTCTCGCGCAGGCAGGTCGTCTTCGCCACTCGATACCCGCGAGCGTGGCCCGGAGGCCTGCAGGGGACCGCTCGGGCCTGAGAGCGGAGGGTGAGGCTCTCGTCGTCGGAGGACGGCCGAAGGCCCGCCCCTCCGGCAGGGGCGGACCTTCGCTGCCTTCAGTTGGACTCGCAGGCGAACCCGTCGTCGTCCCTGTCGAGCCCTGCGACATCGCCGTAGTACGGGTAGTACAGGTCGAAGTACCGCTGAGCTGAGGCCTGGTCCGGGAAGTCGTCGCAGTTCACAGCGTCGCCGGGATAAGCAGGTCGTCCCGGGCCGGGCGCCGGTGCCGGCGCCGGTGCCGCGGCCTGCGTGCTCGCCCAGAGTGCGCGGCCCTGCGGCGAGTAGATCACCAGATTGCCGTCGTTCTGCATGACCATCCGGGAGCCCGGGCTGCCCGCCGTGCCGGACTGCCAGCGCGCTCCGCCGGAGCCCGCGTAGACCACGGCGTTGCCGTCGGACTGCATCTCGAGCCGGTTGCCGCCTCCGGACGTGCCGGCCGCCCAGCGGGCCGAGCCGCGCGAGTAGACGACGAGGTTGCCGTCGCCCTGCATGACCGCCTCGCTTCCTCCGTCGGAGGAGCGCAGCAGCTGACCGGCGGTCAGCCGGTTCCCGGAGGAGAGGGTGTCCCGGACGGCGGGCGCGGGCGGCGCCGGAGGAGTGTCGCTCGCCCACAGCGCGCGGCCCGAGGCGGAGTAGACGACCAGGTTGCCGTCGTTCTGCATCTGCAGGCGGGATCCCGGGTTGCCCGCCGTACCCGAGGCCCACAGGGGTCGGCCCGAGGCGGAGGTGACCACGGCGTTGCCGTCCGACTGCATCGAGAGCGTCTCGCCCTCGCCCTGGGTGCCGGCGCCCCAGCGGACGTCCCCCCGCGAGTAGACCGCGAGATTGCCGTCGCCCTGCAGGGAGGCGCGCGACCGGCCGTCCGGCGAGGTGAGCTGCTGTCCCCGGCTGAGCCGCGAGCCGGAGGAGAGGACGTCGCGGATCTCAGGCGCGCGCGAGGTCGAGCTCGCCCAGAGCGGCCGTCCGGAGGCGGCGGTGATCACCAGGTTGCCGTCGTTCTGCATCCGCATCCGCGCGCCCGGGTTCCCGGGCGTTCCCGCCTGCCAGCGCACGCCGGACCCGGGGGCCGAGACCACCGCGTTCCCGTCGGTCTGCATCGCGAGGCGGTTGCCCGCTCCGGAGGTGACGGAGCTCCAGCGCGGCGATCCGTCCACGTAGACGACGAGATTGCCGTCGCTCTGCATCGCGGCGCGCGAGCGGCCGTCGGAGGCGGTCAGCTGCTGTCCCGGAGAGAGCTCGCGCCCGCTGTCGAGGACGTCGGCGATCGGCTCCGGCTCGGGCTCCTGCTCATCGGCCGAGGACCAGGCCGTGTCCCCGTTCGGGCGGACGAGCACGAGCTGCCCGTCGTCCTGGATGAGGGCGAGCGCGCCGGTCTCCCCCGCGGTCCCGGACGCCCAGACGGGCGTGCCGAAACCGGTCACGACGACGAGGTTGCCGTCCTCCTGCATCCGCACCGTGGTCGCACCGGTGCCCTGGGTCCTGGTGCTCCAGACGGGGCGGCGCCCGGCGTCGTAGATCACGGCGTTGCCGTCCGCCTGCATCTCGAAGCTCGCGGAGTCTCCGTTCGAGAAGATGCGCTCCCCCGCGTCGAGCGAGTCGCCGCCGAGGAGGGCGTTCGTGTAGGTCTGCGATCCGCGCGCCTCGGCGGGCGGAGTCTCCCCCGGGACGAAGGCGGTCGGAGTCTCGGCGACGGCCTGCGTCGCGAGGGCGGACGGCGCCAGAGCGGCGGAACCGCCCGCGGCGAGCAGGCAGGCGAGGGCCATCGCCGCGAGGCGATGAGGAGGTCGTGGCACGGAGAGCCCTTTCGGAGGCGGCGGCGGCGGAAGCCGTGGTCGAGCGGAGCCTGGCACGCGCTCGCCACGGCCGTCCATCCGGGCCGCGCGGAACCACTCAGCCGGAGCGGGCGATCCGCGCCGGCTGCGCGGGCGCCGCCTCCGGACCACGGAGCCTCCGGCCGGCTCGCGCGCCCCGGTCGGGGGCGGCGGCGATCGACGCGGATCGACGGAGGACGTGCTCCCACGGCCGGAGCGCACCCTGCGCGGGCGCCCCGGGAGGCGGCTCGGACCTCCCGCGGCACGGAGGAGGTCCCCGTTCCTCCTAAAATCGGAGGCATGTCGAAAGTGTTGAGCAGTCTGCCCGTGGGCGAGCGTGTCGGAATCGCATTCTCGGGAGGCCTCGACACATCCGTCGCCGTCGCCTGGATGCGCGAGAAGGGCGCGGTGCCCTGCACGTACACGGCCGACATCGGCCAGTACGACGAGCCCGACATCGAGAGCGTCCCGTCCCGCGCGGCCCAGTACGGCGCCGAGATCTCGCGCCTCGTCGACGCGAAGAGCGCGCTGGTCGAGGAGGGGCTCGTCGCCCTGCAGTGCGGCGCCTTCCACATCCGCTCCGGCGGCAAGACCTACTTCAACACCACCCCCCTCGGCCGCGCCGTGACCGGAACCCTCCTCGTCCGCGCCATGCGTGAGGACGGCGTCGACATCTGGGGCGACGGCTCGACCTACAAGGGCAACGACATCGAGCGGTTCTACCGCTACGGCCTGCTCGCCAACCCCCGCCTGCGCATCTACAAGCCCTGGCTCGACGTGCAGTTCGTCAACGAGCTCGGCGGCCGCACCGAGATGTCGGAGTGGCTGGTCGCCCGCGGCTTCCCCTACCGCGACGCCACCGAGAAGGCCTACTCGACCGACGCCAACATCTGGGGCGCCACCCACGAGGCCAAGCGCCTCGAGGAGCTCTCCAGCGGCCTCGAGCTCGTCGAGCCGATCATGGGGGTCGCGTCGTGGCGCGACGAGGTCGAGATCGCCTCCGAGGTCGTCTCGGTGCGCTTCGAGGCCGGCCGTCCCGTCGCGCTGAACGGCGTCGAGTTCTCGGACGCCGTCGCGCTCGTGCTCGAGGCGAACGCGATCGGCGGACGCCACGGGCTCGGCGTCTCGGACCAGATCGAGAACCGGATCATCGAGGCCAAGAGCCGCGGCATCTACGAGGCCCCCGGCATGGCGCTGCTGCACATCGCCTACGAGCGCCTGCTGAACGCGATCCACAACGAGGACACCGTCGCCCAGTACCACTCGGAGGGCCGCCGTCTCGGCCGCCTGATGTACGAGGGCCGCTGGCTCGACCCGCAGTCGCTGATGCTGCGCGAGTCCATCCAGCGCTGGGTCGGCTCGGCCGTCTCCGGGGAGGTCACCCTGCGACTGCGCCGCGGCGACGACTACACGATCCTCGACACGACCGGCCCCGCGCTGAGCTACCACCCCGACAAGCTCTCGATGGAGCGGGTCGGCGACGCCGCCTTCGGCCCCGAGGACCGCATCGGGCAGCTCACGATGCGCAACCTCGACATCGCCGACTCCCGCTCGCGGCTCGAGCAGTACGCGGCCGCCGGCCTCGTCGGCGGTCCGACCGCCGAGCTCGTCGGCGAGCTCGAGATCGGCGAGGCCGACGCGATCACCGAGGGCGGCGGGTCCGCAGCGGCCGATGCGCTCGGACGCGCCACAGACCTGGCCTCGGAGGGTGCGGCGTTCGACGCCGGAACCGACTGACCCCGCCCGTCCGACGCCCCCGCGCGCATCCGTCCCACCGGGACGCGAGGCGCACGGGGGCGTCGTGCTGTGCGGGCCGACCCGGCGCGCCGGGTGCGAGGGCGGGCCCGGCGCGAGAGCGGTGCTCCGGCGTTCGTCGCGACGGCCGTCAGGGCGCGGAGGATCGGACGAGCGCGAGCGCGGCGTCCACGGTGGCGAGCGACTGCGCCGGATCGACGCGGGCCAGCACGAGCGCGGCCACCAGGAGCGACACGAGGACGTCCGCCTGAGCCGACGCCCACGCCTGCGCGTCGGGCCAGCGGGCCAGCGCTCCGGTGCGCAGTGCGCCCAGCAGCTCGGCCCGGTAGTCGGCGATCACCTCGCGCACGGCGTCGTCGCGCGCGATCGGCGCGCCAGCGGCGTTGAGCAGCAGGCAGCCGCTCCTCGCCGAGAGCGTGCGGGAGTCGGCGAGCGCCGCCCGCAGCCCGGCGAAGTACTCCTCGAGCGCCGTCGGCGACGCCCCTCCCGGATCGACGAGCGGGGCGAGCCGGGGCCGCACCACCTCGTCGAGGTAGCTCTGCACGGCAGCGTCGAAGAGCCCGCGCTTGCTGCCGAAGGCGTGGTAGAGGCTGGAGCGGCGCAGTCCGGTCGCGGACTCCAGGTCCGGGAGCGACGCCTCCTCGAAGCCGATCTCCCAGAAGACGGCGCGGGCGGCGCGGACGACCTGCTCGGTGTCGAAGCCCTGCGTGCGACCCACGGTGCTCCTCCTGAGGGGTGACAGCTGCGGCGCCGCACTGGCGCGGACCGCTCGCTCCAGTATATTGTGGACTGGTCGTTACACAATCGGTGCGGAGCCCTCCGCATCACGACCATCGCCTGGAGGCCCGCCGTGATCGTTCTCGGACTGGTGCTCGCCGCTCTCGCCGCGGCGCTGCACGTCTACATCTTCGTGCTCGAGTCGGTCCTCTGGACGACCTCGCGCGCCCGATCGACGTTCGGCACGACCGCCGGCGAGGCGGAGGCGACGAAGGAGATGGCCTACAACCAGGGCTTCTACAACCTCTTCCTCGCCGTCGTCACCGTGGCGGGCATCGTCGCCGTCGCGATCGGCGCCACCGCCGTCGGCGCGGCCCTCGTGTTCGCCGGCGCCGGATCGATGGTCGCCGCAGCACTCGTCCTGCTCCTCTCCGCTCCGACCAAGCGCCGCGCCGCGCTGACCCAGATGACCCCGGGTCTGCTCGCGGTGATCGCGCTGGCCGTCGGCCTCTCACTCTGATCCCCTCCGATCCACCACCACGAAAGGTCCTATGAGCACCGTCACCAGCACCCAGATCCAGCTCGTCCGCCGCCCCGACGGCTGGCCCGTCGCCGAGGACTTCCGGACCGCGACCGTCGAGTACGGCGATCCGGCCGCGGGCGAGATCCGCGTCGAGAACGCCTTCCTCTCGGTCGACCCCTACATGCGCGGCCGCATGAACGACGTGAAGAGCTACACCCCGCCCTTCGCCCTCGGCGAGACCATGACCGGCGGTGCCGTCGGCCGGGTGACCGTCTCCGACGACCCCGCGTTCCCCGTCGGCAGCGCGGTCCTGCACCAGCTCGGCTGGCGCGACGTCGTGCAGGCCGAGTCGTCGCAGTTCCGCGTCGTCCCCGAGATCCCCGGAGTGCCGCTCTCGCTCCGCCTCGGCATCCTCGGGATGACCGGACTCACCGCCTACGTCGGGCTCACCGCCATCGCGGGCATGAAGGAGGGCGACACCGTCTTCGTCTCGGGCGCCGCGGGAGCCGTCGGCTCGGCCGCCGGCCAGATCGCGCGCCTCCTCGGAGCCGAGCGGGTCGTCGGATCCGCGGGTTCGGCCGAGAAGGTCGCCCTGCTGACCGAGAAGTACGGCTACGACGCCGCCTTCGACTACCACTCCGGCCCGGTCCGCGAGCAGCTGGCCGAGGCCGCGCCCGACGGGATCGACGTGTACTTCGACAACGTCGGCGGCGACCACCTCGAGGCGGCCCTCGACGCCTTCCGCGACGGCGGCCGCGCGGCGCTCTGCGGAGCGATCGCCGGCTACAACAGCACCGAGAAGACGCCCGGCCCCGACAACATGGCGAACATCATCACCCGCGGTCTCACGCTGCGCGGCTTCACGCTGTCCGGCTACCTCGACCACGCGCCGGAGTTCAACCGGCTGATGGCCGGCTGGTTCGCCGACGGAGAGATCGCCTACGACGAGACCGTCGTCGACGGCATCGACCACGCCGTGGACGCGTTCCTCTCGATGATGCGCGGCGGCAACACCGGAAAGATGGTCGTCCGCATCTAGCGCCGACACCGGTGCGGCGGGCGCGGGGAGGGGCACCTCCGGACGCCCGCCGCATCCGTCCTCCGCCTCCCTGACCGGGACCTCCGAGCATGCTCGCGGATCCGCGGAGCCGGTCGGTCCGGGCGGTGGCAGACTGCGGACATGAGCACGTTCTCGCACCGGACCGGCGCCTCCGCGCTGGCAGCAGCAGCACTCGTCCTCGTCCTCTCCGGCTGCGCGGGCAGCGGCGGAGCCCCGTCCGCGCGGACGCCGCTCCCGACGCCGACCGCGACCGCGACCCCGACGTCTTCGCCGACTCCCGCTCCGACGCCGACTCCCACCGTGACCGTGACGGTCACGGCGACCCCCGAGCCCTCGTCGACCGGTTCTCCCGCCGCGGATCCGGCGGCGGCGCGCTGCACAGGCTCCGACCTGACGATGGAGTACCGCCCCGACCCCGACGCGTCGGGTGCCGGGAACAGCGCCTTCGACCTCGTGCTCACCAGCACCTCCTCCTCCGACTGCGCTCTCGCGGGCATCCCCGGCATCTACGCGACCGACGCCGACGGGAACCGGATCAGCGCGGTCGCCGACGCGTCCGGCCCGAACCCCGACGCTCCCGTGATCCTCGTCCCGGGCGCCCGGGCGGACGTCCGGGTCGCCTGGCACTCCCCCGGCGCCTACGGCTGCACGGTCGGGACCTCCGCGTACCTCGTCGCCGAGGTCCTCGACGCCCCGGACGGCGCTGTCCGCGCCCCCGCCGAGCTCCAGGTGTGCACCGACGGCACCGTGATGATGGACGCCTCCGCCTACACGCTGCTCTGAGCCCTCCCCGAGCGCGCACGCCTCCCGCGCGGCTCGCTCACCGGGCGCGACCCCTTGACCGGGCGCGGCGCAGCCGGGACCCTCGCACTACACGTCCCCACCCCACCCCGGAGGTCACCATGAAGGTCGGCTCACTCGTTCTCCGTCTCGCCGTCGGCGGGCTCTTCGTCGGACACGGTCTGCAGAAGCTGCGGGGCTCGTTCGACGGCCCCGGCCTCGACGGCACCGAGCAGATGATGTCGAGCCTGGAGATGCACCCGGCCCGGCGCAACGCCGTCGCCGCAGCGGTGACCGAGACGGCCGGAGGCGCCGCTCTCGCCCTCGGCGCCGCGACTCCGCTCGCCGCCGCCGGACTCATCGCCACGATGGTCACCGCCGTGCGCAAGGTGCACTGGAGCAACGGCCTGTGGAACGCGGGCGGCGGGTGGGAGTACAACGCCGTCCTCGTCGCGGCGACGGCCGCGATCGTCGCGGACGGCCCCGGCGCGCTCTCGTTCGACGCCCTGATCTGCAAGCGCAAGTGGGGAGCCGGCTGGGCGCTGTTCGCCCTGATCGGCGGAGCGGCTGCGTCGACCGCCCTGATCGAGGCCGGGCGACGCGCCGCGCCGATCGGAGCGATCACCTCCGGCTCCGACGACGACGGGTCGGACGACGACGGCGCCGACTCGACCGCCTCGTAGCCCCGCTCCGCCGCGCTGTGCAGGCGCGGTAGCGTCGGAGGCGTGACCGAGACACGCGCCTCCGACCCCGACCGCCCCGAGACCGACGCGCTCGCCCTCTGGGTCGCGGCGGTCGAGCGCCTCGACGCTCAGGACGACCCGGACGGCGTCGTCGAGCGGATGCGCGTCCTCGCAGCCCGCTACCCGGGACACGACGGAGTCGCCGCTTTCGAGCTGGGCGGCGCCCTCGACAGCGCGGGACACGAGGCGGAGGCGGCGGTCGAGTACGAGCGCGCCCTCGCCGCCGGCCTGGATGACGAGCGGCGGGCGCGGTTGACGATCCAGTACGCCTCGACGCTCCGGAACCTCGGCCGCACCGACGAGGCGATCGACCTCCTCGCCGGCGCCGCTGCGCACCCCGCGGTGGGCTCCGCTCGGGAGGTGTTCCTCGCGCTCGCCCTGCACAGCGCCGGGCGCGTCGACGAGGCCCTGCGGATCGCGCTGGAGGCGCTGGCTCCGGGGCTCCCCCGGTACCAGCGCTCCGTCCGCGCCTACGCCGCCGCCCTCACCGACCCCGAGCAGTAGCGCGGGCGGCTCCTCCACACGGAGGCTCGGCGCGGCGAGCGCCGAGGCCTCCGGGGCGACGGCGCCGACTCAGTCCTCGAGCAGGATCGCGTCGATCTGCCCCATCGCCTGGCGGAGTCCCTCCTCCATGCCCATCTGGACCATCTGCTCGAGCTGCTCGACCGACTCGAAACGGCTGCTGAGGACCATCCGCGTGCGCCCCGGCTCGATCTCGTCGAGGGTGACCGTGGCCCGGGTGATCCCCAGCGCGTCCACCGGATCGCCCCGCTCGTCGGCGAAGCCGTCCTCGAACTCGAACCGCGTCGGCTCCTCCACCCGGGTCACGCGCCACCAGCCGCGCGCCTGCTCGCCGTCCGGTCCCGTCATGACGTAGGCGCTCCGTCCGCCCTCGACCGGCTCGTGCCGCTCGAAGGTTGCCGGCCAGGTCGGCGGCCCCCACCAGCGCTCGAGGCGGCGCGGATCCGTCCAGAGGAGCCAGACGCGCTCGATCCGCGCGTCGAACTCGGCGGTCACGGTCAGGGTCAGTTCCTCGATGTCCTTCACGGACTGCAGCACGCTCATCGCGCCTCTCCCTCCAGCAGATCCCGCGCGCCGGTCGGCTCGCGGGTGTCACTCCTCGTCGAGGAGGTCCGACATGCGGTCGATCCTCCCCGCCCACAGCTGCTCGTAGGCGTCGAGCAGGCGCGACGCCCGCCGCACTGCGGCGACCTCACCCTGCACCAGCTGCTCCCGCCCGCTCCTCCGCTTGCGGACGAGTGCCGCCCGCTCGAGGACGGCCACGTGCTTCTGCACCGCCGCGAACGACATCTGGTAGCGCGCCGCGAGTGCGGAGACGGACTGCTCGCCGACCAGCACCCGGGCGACGATGTCGCGGCGGGTGCTGTCGGCCAGCGCCCGGAAGAGCAGGTCGATGTCGGCGTCCGTTCGTACAACCATGTGGTTGTACATTAGGGCCGTCCCCTCCCCCGCGCAAGAGCATCGTCTCCGGGGCGAGCGCACCGGCCGGCTCCCGACCTCAGGCGCTCGCGGCGTCGAGGGCCTCGGCAGCGGCCGCGAGCACCCAGTCCGGCAGGGGGCGGGCCGCGAACAGCGAGGCGTAGAGACTGGCCATCGAGTCGTCGGGGTCGAGCCGCAGCGCCTCGTCGAGGTGGAGCCCCGCGAGGCTCGAGACTCCCCTCGCCCACCAGCACCACGCGAGAACGGTGAGCACGGAGGAGCGCGCCTCCTCCGGCGCCAGCGCGGCGGCGCGGGCGAGGAGCCCGGTCGCCCGCGCCAGACGGCCGCGCTCCGGAGCACGCCCGCTGCCGAGCAGCAGGGCCGACAGCTCGAGGTCGTGGTCGTCGTCCGTTCCGGCGCGGGCGTCGCCCACCGCGCCGGGCGGCACTCCCACTCCTGTCTGCGGGCTCCGCGCGATCTGCACGGTCACCCGGTCGCGGAGGGGCGGCGACTGCAGGGTCCGCACGATCAGTCCTTCGCGGCGGACGTCCCGCGGTCCGCTGAGCCAGCGCTCGACGAGCCGTTCCGTGTCGCCGACCAGGGGCGGCCGGCGGAGCACCTCCGCGACGAGCGCGCGATCCTCCTCGGCGACCGGCGGCAGCACGGAGAGCGCGTCGATGTCCAGTGGCTCGTCGGCCACCGCTCGGGCGAGGACGCCGGTCTCGCTCCGCTCGATCTCGAGGAGCGGACGTGGCCTGCGGCACTCCTCGGCGTCCGTGTAGCGCCCCCATCCGTCGGCGGCGATGCAGGCCACGGCGATGATGTCCAGGCGCGTGCGCTCCAGGCGCCGGAGCACCGCGTGGCCGAGGTCGAGATGCGGGATCCCCCGCTCCTCGGCGTAGCCCGCACGGGTGCAGACCACCACCAGCACACCGGTGGCCCGCGGCATCGTCTCCATCATGGCCGCGCAGCCGCCCGCCAGCGCCTCCGCCTCCATCCCGCGCAGCGTCTCCGGGAGCGGGATCCGGAAGCCTCCCCCGGCGCGCGTGCCGAGAAACGGCACCACCACGACGGACTCCTCCGGACGGATGCCGATGATGGAGGGGACGGCCGCCAGGAGGTCCTGGATCGCGCTCGCCCGCAGGACTTCGGGATCGCGGCGGCGGGACGGAGGAGCAGGGGTTCGCTGTGTGGATGTCATGTCCGACACCCTGCTCGCGTCGCCGGCGGTGCAGGATCCCGCAGGCTCGGACCGGGGAGAACCGGGGCGGACCGGCGCCTGTGGAGGAGCGTCCGGGGCCGGCGGCTCAGCCGGCCGCGGGAGCCCGCAGCACCTTCGCCATCGGCCGTCCCTTCGCGATCTCGTCGATCAGCTTGTCGAGGTACCGGATGCGCTGCATCAGCGGATCCTCGATCGTCTCGACCCGCACGCCGCAGATCACCCCCGTGATCGCCGAGGCCTGCGGAGGCAGGCGCGCCGCCGCGAAGAACTCCTCGAAGGTCGTCCTGCTCTCGAGGTGCCGGGCCAGCTCCTCGTCCGAGAAGCCGGTGAGCCAGCGAACCGCCTCGTCGACCTCCTCCCTCGTCCGGCCCTTGCGCTCCGCCTTCGCCACGTAGAGGGGGTGCACGTCGGCGAACGCCACGGAGAAGATCCTGCTCATGGCCGGGAAGCGTACTCGCGCGACGCCCGGCGCGGCAGAGGGGCCCGCCCCGCTATCCTCCCCAGTGGCCCTCGCGCCTCCATACCGCAGCCCACAGAGAGAACCACCGTGAGCCTCCTCCGCACCAAGTCCGTCGAGCAGTCGATCGCCGACACCGATGAGCCCGAGTACAAGCTCAAGAAGTCGCTGACCGCGCTCGATCTCACGGTCTTCGGCGTCGGAGTCGTCATCGGCGCCGGCATCTTCACCCTCACCGGCCGCGCCGCCCATGACATCGCCGGACCGGCGATCGTCCTGAGCTTCGTCGTCGCCGCCTTCGCCTGCGCCCTCGCGGCCATGTGCTACGCCGAGTTCGCCTCCACGGTCCCGGTGTCGGGCTCCGCCTACACCTTCTCCTACGCCTCCCTCGGCGAGCTCTTCGCCTGGATCATCGGCTGGGACCTGATCCTCGAGCTGTTCCTCGGAGCGAGCGTGGTCGCGCAGGGGTGGAGCGCGTACCTCGGGTCGCTGCTGCAGCAGCTGGGAGTGACCCTCCCGCCGGCGCTCACCTACGGCGGCGCGGTCGACGTGCCGGCGATCCTGCTCGTCCTCGTGCTCGGCGCGCTGATGACCTTCGGGATCAAGGAATCGCTGCGCGTCAACCTGGTGCTCGTCGCGATCAAGCTGTTCATCGTCCTGTTCGTCATCATCGCGGGCCTGCAGTTCATCAACACCGCCAACTACACGCCGTTCGTCCCCGCCGCCGAGCCCTCGCAGTCCGCGTCCGGTCTGACCCAGCCGCTGCTCCAGTTCCTCTCGGGCATCGAGCCGGCCACGTTCGGGGTCGGCGGCATCATCGCCGGCGCCTCCCTGGTGTTCTTCGCCTACATCGGGTTCGACGTCGTCGCGACGACCGCGGAGGAGACCCGCCGCCCCCAGCGCGACCTGCCCATCGGCATCATCGCCTCGCTGATCATCTGCACGGTCCTGTACTGCGCCGTCGCCCTCGTCGTGACCGGCATGGTCCCCTACCGCGAGCTCGACCCGTCGGCCGCGCTCGCCAACGCGTTCGCCTACCACGGGCAGACCTGGATGGCGACGGTCATTTCGGCCGGCGCCGTCGCGGGCCTGACCACCGTCGTGCTGACGCTGCTGATCGGAGCGACGCGCATCATCTTCGCGATGGCGCGCGACGGGCTCCTCCCCCGGCGCCTGGCCACCGTCCACCCACGCCTGCGCACGCCGTGGTTCACCTCCGTGGTCGTGACGATCGTCGTCGCGCTGCTCGCCGGCCTCACTCCGATCGGCGTGCTCGAGGAGATGGTCAACATCGGAACGCTCTCGGCGTTCGTGCTGGTCTCGGTCGGCGTCGTGGTGCTGCGCCGCAAGCGGCCCGACCTGAAGCGCGGCTTCCGGGTCCCGCTGAACCCGTGGCTCCCGCTGCTCTCGGCCCTGATCTGCACCTACCTGATGCTCAACCTCTCGATCGAGACCTGGCTGCGCTTCCTGATCTGGCTGGCCGTGGGCTTCGCGATCTACTTCGCCTACTCGCGCAGCCACGCGAAGATCGGCACGAAGCCCTAGGGGGCCAGGCCCACCTTCGGCCTGGCCCAGGAGCGTCCGCGCGTGTCCTTGAGGATGTCGTACTCCACCTCGACGTGCGGCTCGATCGCGCTGTACTTGTCGTTCGGGGCGCCGATCACGAGCTGGAAGCCGAGACCGCGCCACGCACCGATCGCCCGCTTGGTGAAGTGGGCGTCGGCCTTGATCAGCGCCTCGTCCATGAAGACCGGGGCGTACCGGGGGCGGTCGGCTCCCGCGTCGCCGAGCTGGTAGCGCAGCGCCGCTCCGACGATGAAGGCGATCAGCTCCTGCGACTCCCCGCCGGACTTCTCGCCGATGTGGTCGTACAGCGCCACATGCGCTCGGGTGACGGCGTCCACGCGCTCGGCGCTGACCCGGACGTGGTTGCGGACGTCGACGAGGTCGCCGAAGTCGGGCGCGGTGCGCCGCAGCCGCTGGATGAGCCGGGACATCCGCCGGTAGACCTGCTCGCGCTCCTCCTCCGCGGACACGGCCTGGATCTGCGCGCGCACCTCGCGGAGCTCCCGGCGGAAGCGACGGCGCACCTCCGACTGGTTCTCGCGCGTCGTGATCTGCAGGCGGTGGCCGTCGTCGTAGAACGGCAGATCCTGCATGATCACGTTGATCGGCTCGATCCGCTCGCGGATCTCCCGCAGCGAGCGGCCGAGCGTGGAGTCGAAGCTCGTGAGGTCGTTGCCGGAGAGCGTGAGCAGGCTGTCGCGCCACTCGGTCTCGAGCCGGTGCAGGCCGCTGGTCTCGAGGGCGTCGAGCAGCCGCTCGAAGTCGCCCGCGGACGCCTCGGGGTCCGCGAGCAGGTTGGGGTTCGGCCAGCGGTCGAGGAAGCCGGCCATGATCCGGCCGGCGCTCTCGCGCTGCTGCTCGTGCGACTCGGCCGCGGAGCGGCGGTCCTCCGCCAGTCGCTGCGCTGCCGTGGCGAGCGCTGCGTCGAAGCGGACCAGGACGTCCGAGGCGCTGCCGGACGCCGCGGCCTCGGTCAGCGTGAACCGGGCGTCCAGGAAGGCGCGCTGGTCGTCGTCGAGCTCGCGTCCTGCGCGCTCCGCCGCATCGAGAACCGCCTGGCTCGCGTCGACGTCGTCGACCACGACGGCCCACTCCGCCTCGATCCGCTCGCGCTCCACACCGGCGCGGGCGATCTCCTGGCGGAGGCGATCGAGGCGGCCGCGCAGCCCGTCGATCTGCTCCTGCAGCCCGGCGAGCTCGGGGTTCGCCTCCGCAGCCTCGGCGCCGACCGCCTCCCAGCGCTCCTGCTCGGCGAGCAGCGACTCGACGTCGACCGTCTCCCAGCTCACCAGCGCGAGGCGGGCGTGGCGCGTCATCCGGTCGTCGAGTGCATCGAGGGATTCCTCCGCCGCCGACGCCGCCGAGACCGCCGCCGCGCTTCGGGCCCGGGCCGCCTCGACCAGGGCGTTCAGCTCGCGGAGTCGACGGGAGTTGGAGAAGCCGAGGACGTTCGCGGCGCCGTGGCCGCCGTGCGCACCGCGCTGCCCCTGCGAGAGCTGACCGGTGAGGGTCAGGGCGAGCCGGTGGCGTCCGAGCTCCGCAGCGCTGTCGACGCACACGTAGCCGAAGCGGTCCTCGAGCCGGTCCTGCAGCCAGCCGGTGAAGGCGGTGGCGCGGTAGTCGAGGCGCCCGGGCAGCGTCTGCGGGTCGAGGCCCCGCACCTCCTCGAGCCCGGTCTCCACGCCCTCGTAGCGGAGCCGGACCGGGAGCCGGAGGGAGTCGATGGCGCGGCGGAAGCGGTCGAGGTGGGCGGAGTCGATCATCAGCGTCGTCGCGAAGCCGCCGAGGGCGAGCGTGAACGCCTCGCGCCAGGGCTCGAACTCGGCACGCACCTCGACCAGCTCGCCGACGAAGGGCAGGTCGTCGGCGGTGAGGCCGGCTGCCTCCGCGATCCGCTCGCGCGCCTCGTGCAGAGGCCGGGGGATGCTGTCCCGACGGTCCGAGGCCGAGCGCTGCTCCGCCTCGAGCTCGGCGAGCTCGCGCGCCGCGGCCTTCCGCTCGGCGACCGCGTCCGACCAGGCCGCACGGGTGCTGCGCTTGGCGTCGGGCGCGCTCGCCGCCCGGGCGAGCACCGCCTCGAACCGCTCGCGGGTGGTCTCCGGCTCGCCGAGAGCGCGCAGGTCGTCCTCGAGCCGCGCGCGGTTCTCGCGCGCCGCTCCCAGCCGCCGCTCCACCTCGCGGAGCTCGCGCTGGGCCGTCTCGAGGCGGTCGCCGCCGGAGGCCCGCAGCACCTCGGCGAGCCCGTCCCGCTCCGACTCCGCCGCCTCGGCGAGCGCCCGCTTCTCGCGGAGCACGGCGTCGACGGCGCGGGTGCGCTCGCGCAGCTCGACCTCGACGTCGCGCAGCAGGCCGAGGCGCTGCTCAGCGCGCCACAGGGCCGCCGGCGACACCGGGGCGTCGAACTCCCCGAGCGCGTCGATGAGGCGCACGCGCTCCGCGGACGCGGCGATGCGCAGGCGCAGGCCCCGCAACGGCTCGAGTGCCGCGACCTGCTGGCGCGCGGTGAGCATCCGCTGCCGGGTGCTCTCGAGCTCGTCGAAGTGGGCGACGACCGCGTCGGCGGAGGCCAGGGTCTCGGGCTCCTCGAGCACGAGCCGCTTGTAGAGGTCGTCGACGGTCGTGATCTGCTGACCGGCCTGGATGCGGGCGAGCAGGCTCATCGCCTTCGATCCGGCTCCCGCCGCTCCGATGCCGAGCACCGCGTGCAGACGCGCCGAGAACTCGCGGTCGGTGCCGAGCGGATCCAGGCCCGCCGCGCGCAGCGACGCGTCGGAGAAGCGGTGCGCCGCCGCCCGGTCGAGCGCGGCGAGGTCGACCGGGCCCTCGGCGCTCGCGCGGATCCGCACGGTCTCCTCGAGCACCCGGGAGCCGGCCGGGACGTACCAGGCGCGGACCGCGCTGAAGCGCGAGCCGTCGTGGTCGACCCAGGTCATCGCGACGGCGGTCCAGGTGTCGACTCCGTCGCCGCGCAGGACGCGCATGGTCGTGCCCTCGTCCGTGCGCGACTCGTCGAGCTTGCCGCGCGCGTAGGAGAGGATGTTGCGCTGGTCCTCGCCGCGCGGACGGCCCGTCACTCCGCCGTTCGAGGCGCCGTTGAACGGCGTGGTGTGCGGCATCATCAGGGCGATGTAGGCGTCCATCAGCGTGGACTTGCCGGATCCGGAGCCGCCGCAGAGCAGCGTGGCCCCCGGCGAGAAGCGGACCCGGTGCGCGCCGTCGTAGCCGCCCCAGTTGACCAGCTGCAGGTCCTCGGCGAGCCACTGCTGACCGCGGGAGGCGGCGGGGATCAGGCCGAAGAGGGTGTCGAGCATCGTCATCGGGGGTCGTCCTCCGGGTCGGGGGTTTCGTCGTCGGTCGGCTCGTCGTCCAGCGGCTCGTCGTCCGCGACATCGGCTCCGGGCAGGACGCCGTCCGTGGGCGGGTCCGCGTCCTCGTCGAGGCCGTCGTCCTCGAGCGCGTCGTCGTCCGCCTGCTCCGGATCGTCCGAGCCGGGCTCCTCGGCGGGCGCCGCTTCTGCGACCACCGAGGAAGCGGCCTCGCCCGCCCGCCCGCGCAGCCAGTCGCTCAGCTCCCGCAGCTTCGGCGCGCTCAGCACGATCTCCACGATCGGGCTGATCCGGTACCGCCCTGCGGACTCCTCGTCGACGATGCCGTCGCGGCCGAGCCGCTCCAGCGCCTTGCGGACCATGCGCTGCCGGCGGGCGGTGTCGCGCTCGGCGTCGGCGAAGTAGCTGAGCACCGTCTGCTCGACCTCCTCGACGTCCACGCGCGCCGACGCCTCGCCGGCCGCCGACTCCCGCTGATGGACCGTGCGCAGGTGCACCAGCACCAGCGTCTCGGCGCGGGTGTAGGGGAGGTCGCGCAGCAGCACCGGCATCTCGACCTCGTCGGAGCGCACCTGCTGCTTGTAGGCGACCCCGCGCTCGTGGTCGACGACGAGCCGCACGAAGAGGTCGTTCAGCCGCGACTCGATCAGCTGCCGGTGCTCCTGGAGCACGGCCCACTGCTCGCGGTGGCGGTCGGCCAGGAGGAAGCGTCGCTGCAGCACGTGCACGAGCACCCGGCGCACCTCGGTGTCGAGGACGCCGCGGTCGCCGGGGAAGAGCTCGTCGGGGTCCTCCTCCATCGACACGGGCGCGATGAACGGATCGGCGGCGGTCCCGTCGGTCGCCAGGGTGTCACTCATCGTCGGTCTCCTCCTCGGTGCGGGCGGTCACGGATCCGAAGGCGAAGCGGCGCACGGTCCCGTCGGGTCGGCGCGTGCTCACGACGGAGTAGCCCTCGCGGTCGACGAGGCCCGTCCGGTGCGCGATCTCGAGCAGCCCGAGCAGGTCGACGGGCCGTCGCGTGTCCTCCGGAGCCGCGCTGAACGCGTCCGCCAGATCGAACTCGTCGCCGAGCTCCGCCACGTAGGCCTCCAGCTCCGCGTAGCGGGGACCGCCCCAGGCCCGGCTGTCGTCGCCGACGAACTCGGCGTCGCCGTCGTCTCCGGCCAGGGGCGCCGGCCCGCCGGCCGGACGCACGTCTCCCAGGGTCTGGCGCAGGTGGCCGATCCCGGCGACGGGCAGGTGCCGCAGCGGCGCGACCGGCGCGTCCGGCGAGATCCCGCCCGTCCACTCCTGGAGCCCCGCCATCACGTCGCGCAGCAGCTCGTCCACCTGGCGGTCGCGAGCCGGGTCGTGGGTGCGGACCTGGCCCGTGATGACGTGGGACGCGCGGCGCTGCGCGGTCAGGACCTCCTGCACGCCCAGCTCCACCCGGCGGCCGATCGCGGCCAGCTCCGCGCGCTGGGCGGGGTCCATCAGGCGGGAGAACGGCTGCACGAGCACGGTGTGCAGCTGATCGGCGAGCGCGTCGATCCGCTCGGGGTCGCCCAGGAGGCGGAGGGCTCCGGCGAACGCACGGCCCTCGCTGGTGGCCTGCATCACGTGCTGACCTCGCTCGAGGTACTCCCGCAGCACCTCGCCGGTCGGGCGGACGTCGCGGCGCAGGTCCGCGACCACGTCGCGCTGCATCGCCTTGATCGACTCCGCCACCCGCGCGAAGTCGGCCGGCAGCTCGCGGGCGAGGTGCACCACGTTCTCGGCCTCCTCCAGGAGCTGCTCGTCGTCGGCCGGCTCGAGACCGGCGCCCTCCTCGAGTGCGGCGATCTCGGCGTCCAGGCGCGCCCGCTCCTCGCGGAGCCGCGAGAGGCGGGCCTCCGGGTCGGGATCGACGTCCGCGGCCAGCCGCTCGACCGCCTCCAGCAGGGTGCGCACCCGCGAGTTCGAGACGCGCGTGCGTCCACCTCCGGTGCGCCCGGTGATCTCGAGGGCGCTCACGGCGTGGGCGCTCAGCCGGTAGACCTCGGCCTCGCCCTCGATCTGCGGCACGAGCCAGCCGACGCGGACCCAGTGGCGGCACACCTCGCGCGCCGTGCCGCTCGGCAGCGCGCGCTCGCCCTCGTCGTACCCGGCCGAGCGCAGCTCCTCGAGCAGCTCCCCCACCTCGGCGTGCGCGTCGGCGACCGCCACGGCCTGCCGGTCGACGGTGAACACGAGCGACAGGGCGGCGACGACGAACGGCGCGTAGCGGCCGTGGAGGAGATCGAGGGTCGGCGTCCGGAAGGCGCCGAGGGAGCGCAGGTAGGCGGCCTCGGCGCGGGAGTTCGACATCGCCCTCAAGGATAGGCGGCGGGCCGGGCGCCCGAGGACGGCCGCGCCTGGGCCGCAATCCGACCAGCGCCTTCAGGCGCCGTCGGGGCGGAAGCCTTTGTAGAGCGTGAGCGCGAGGGCGGTGCGGTCGCGGAGGCCGAGCTTGCGCAGCAGCGCCGAGACGTGGTTCTTCACGGTGCCCTCGGCGAGCACGAGGGCGGCCGCGATCTCCCTGTTGGTCCGCCCTTCGGCCACCAGCTCGGCGACCACCCGCTCGCTCCGCGTGAGCAGCGTCAGCGGGCTCTCGCCGGTGCGACCCGGCTGGACGGCCGGCCGGGCGACGCGCGGATCGATCACCATCCCGCCGGCGATCACCGCGTCGAGGGCCACGACGAGACCCTCCACCGAGGTGTCCTTCAGGAGGAATCCGGAAGCGCCGGCCGAGAGGGCCGCCTGCACGAGCGCGTCGTCGTCGAAGGTCGTCAGAAGGAGGACGGGCAGACGCGGATGGAGCTGCGCACACTCGGCGGCGAGCTCCACGCCGCCCATGACCGGCATCCGCGCGTCGGTGACGACGACGTCCACCTCCGTCGTGCGCAGAATGTGCAGAGCAGCCTGTCCGTTCTCGGCCTGGGCCGAGACCACGACACCCTCGACCGTCGAGAGGAGCATGACCAGCCCACGGCGGATCATCTGCTGGTCCTCCACCAGCAGCACTCGCCTCGGTGTCGTCTCCGTCACGAGGCGCGGCTCTCCCGTTCCCCGTCGGCGCCTCCGAGAGGGATCGAGAGGCGCAGGAGGAACCGGTCGCCGATGCGCCGCGCCGTCAACCGACCTCCGCGAGCCGTCGCGCGATCGTCGAGGCCGCGCAGCCCGAACCCCAGCACAGGCTCGCCGTCGCTGATCCCGTTGCTCCTTCCCGCGCCGATGTCGCTGAGCAGCGAGAGCTCGAGCCGGACGTCGTCCGTCTCGATATCGATGCGGACTCTGCGGGCAGCGCCGTGCCGCAGAGCGTTCGTCAGCCCTTCCTGCACGCCTCGGTAGACGACGAGCGCGGTCTCATCGTCGCTGGTGAGCACACGGTCCGACGCCTCGTCGCCGACCACATCCACGGTCACGCCCGTGCCGCGGAAGGACTCCGCGATCAACTCCAGCGCAGCCAGGCCGCGGGCGCCCGCGTCCCGGAAGGGACTGAGCGCTCGTACCCACATCCGCATGTCCGCGAGAGCCTCGCTCGACGTGGATCGGGCGGTGCGGACCTCGGCCCACGCCTGCTCGGCATCGGCGGAGCGCAGGCGATCAGCGAGCTCGAGACTCATCGAGACGAGGGTCAGCTTGTACCCGAGGCCGTCGTGGAGCTCGCGTGCGCTCCGGGCGCGCTCGTCCGACAGCAGCAGCTCCTTCTCCGTCTCGGAGGCGCGATGCAACCGCCTGATCACACGCTGGTCGGCGGATCGCTCGCTCTCGAAGCCGCGAAGAGAGAGTCCCAGGGCGATCCCGAAGCACATCAGCACGGCCACGGGCACCACGTTGAGCAGACCGTCGAGCACTCCGGAGAGCAGCGCCCTCCCAGAGCCGACGGCGCCCCCGACATGGAGGGCCAGTCCGACGGAGGCGATCCAGATCATCGCGTGCGCCCCTGCGCGGAGCGAGACGTCGACCACCGCGAACGCCACGACGAGGAGGAGGACCGGGATCGTGAAATCGAGCCGGCCGAAGACGACGACCGGCGTCGCCGCGACGATGGACACCGTCGTCACGGCGACCCCGTGTCCCGCTCGGATCAGTCGGGGCCGGACGGCCCAGAGCCCGGCGATCACAGGCACCAGCGCGAGCCATGTGACCGCGACCGCTGCACCCGTGCCTCTCTGCGCGGAGTCCACGACGCCCAGGATCCCTGCCAGGACGAGGCAGCACAGGGCGATCGCCTGAAGTGCGATGACGGTCCTGTCCACGGTGCTCGACGGGGACGGCGCGACCGCGACCCGCTCGTGTCCTGCCGCTGACGGCGCGGAGATCTCCGCCGCCGTCTCCGGAGTTGAGCCCATGTCGACAACTGTAGCTCCGACTCCGGGATGCCGACCCGTGACCGCAGTCACGCCCTCACCGTGACTCCGGTCATCCTCATCCGTGACTTCGGCGGGAGGTGGTCGACTGCGGACCTTCCTAGCCTCGAAGTCAGCGCCGGGAGCCGCATCCCGCACCGCGAGACAAGTCGGACAGGAAAGGGAAGCGATGCCGCTCGACCTCGAATATCTCCGGTACTGCCGCCCGGGCAACCCGTTCTACGCGGTCGCCGAGGAGGGGGACGACATCGATGGCGACGCCTTCGACGTCGCGTCCTTCGCTCCGGAGGACTGGCAGGTGAGGGAGTCGCGGCCGTGGCGGAACTGGATGCCGGACGGTTGCCTCCTCCCTCGTCAGGGATGGAAGCTCCACCTCTCGTCGACACTCGATGACGCGGAGAAGGTCCTCGCCGCTGCTGCACGCTACTGCTTCGCCTCCCGACTGCCTTTCAAGCATCTCTCGACCACCTCTCACCTTCTGATGCAGAACGGCAAGTACGCCGATCGAGCGGGAGCTGGGAAGTTCATCACCGTGTATCCCGGTTCGGACGACGAGTTCGCCCGAGCGCTGGAGGACCTCGACGTCCGTCTTCGCGGGTTCAGAGGCCCGTACGTACTGTCCGACCGGCGGTGGAAGTCCGGGCCTGTGCACTTCCGTTACGGCGCCTTCGTCCCGTCCGAGACGGAGAGCGGCTTCGTCTCGACGGTGCTCGACCCGGACGGGAACGAGGTGGAGGACGTCCGGCGGCCGACATTCACACCTCCCCCGTGGGCTTCACTACCGGAGTCCGTCACTGTCGGGGCGGAGAACGAGGAAGAGGTCGCCTTCGGCTTCACGATGCTCTCAGCGCTGCACTTCTCGAACGGTGGTGGTGTCTATCTCGCTGAAGCGACGACCGACGAATTCGTGCCGATCGGGACGATCGTGGTCCTCAAGGAGGCGCGCCCGCACGCCGGGTTGGACGCCGACGGAGTCGACGCCGTGACTCGCCTGGCTCATGAGGAGGAGGTGCTCGTCGATCTGCAGTCCCTGGACTGCGTACCCGTCTTCTACGGATCCTTCACGGCCTGGGAGCACCGATACCTGGTCATGGAGCACATCGAGGGGAACGATCTGAAGCGCGAATGGATGACGAGGACTCCGCTGCTCCGACCAGCACCGTGGCGCGTCGGTGACCCTGCATACACCTCCTGGCTGACCACGACCGTCGCTCGCCTCG
Source organism: Rathayibacter sp. AY1B7 (assembly GCF_002932735.1). Lineage (NCBI taxonomy): Bacteria > Bacillati > Actinomycetota > Actinomycetes > Micrococcales > Microbacteriaceae > Rathayibacter > Rathayibacter sp. AY1B7. Next base: position 23,689 of record NZ_PSWK01000024.1, on the reverse strand, counting down.
ACGCCGCTCTCGCCTCCGTGCACCGCGCAGGATGGCTGCTCGGCGACATCCACCCGAAGAACGTCATCATGCGGAACGGCACGCACCCGTGCTTCCTCGACTTCGAGTTCGCGCATCGAATGGATCCGGAGTGGCGTTGTCGCCAGGGAGCGCCTGGCTACGAGCCCCTGGAAGGCCTGAAGGGGACGGAAGCGGACGAGTGGTCGCTCGGCATCCTCGAACTCGATCTCCTCTTCCCCCAAGCGACGATCGCCGACCAGGGCAACGTCGCGAAGATCGAGCAGCTCCTCCGAGCAGCCGCAGACGATCTCGCGGTTCCGCCCGCCGTGCTGCGGTCGATCAGGACCTCCACCCTCGACGTACTCCCCGCCTCCGGTCAGAGGTCGATCGACGAAGACGTCGGTCGACTCGCCGCCCTCTCGGACGACCAGCTGCGCGGCCAGATCGCCCGCGGTGTCGCATCGGTGCTTCAGTGGACGGACGACTCGCCGGTCGTTCCCGGAGACATCCCTGTCCTCGCCCGCGACAGCGCGGACCACCGTGCCGGATTCCCCTACGGCGCGGCTGGAGTCGTCGCTGTCTTAGGACGATCCGGAGATGTCGACCTCGAGGCCGCCGATCACTGGCTCGCCGCTCGCGTGGCCCAGGTGCGGTCGCGTGGTCTCTGCGGACGCGAGGGAATTCGCTACGCGGCTCGCCAGGCAGGACTCGCGCGCACACTCGAGGTCCTCGACCGCAGGCCCTCGGCCGCCCCTTCAGGTCCGACGCTGTGGTCGGGGTGGGCCGGTGCAGGGCTCGCCGAGCTCGCAGACGGAGGGGACCCGTCGGAGGCGGCCCACCATCTCACCACGCTGCTCGATGAGGACGTCCGAGGAGCCTCCGTCGGCCTCCTGCACGGATGGTCTGCGGCCGCGATCCTGTTCGCCCGACTCCACGAAGCCACTGGCGACGACTTGTACATCACGCTCGCGATACGAGCCGTCGACGCCGATCTGGCGCGCTGTGCGATCACCCGGAACAACACTCTCGAGTTCGATGAGGGATGGAGGACTCTTCCTTACCTGGGGATCGGCTCGACCGGGCCCGGCCTGGCGATCCTGGAGCTGCGGCGGGTCACGGGCGAGGAGCTCTTCGCCGATCCCCTCGCGTCCATCGACGCCGCCGCGTCCTACCAGCAGTGCGCGCAGGCCTCACTCGCCCACGGTCTGTCCGGATTCCTCGTCTACCTCCGCCGCCGCGTACTGCACCGCCCGAGCGCGGAACTCGAGGAGGTCCTCCGCTCGCACGTCCGGTCGCTGCGCCTGCACGCCGTGCTCGACGACACCGGCGTCTTCTTCCGCGGCAACCAGAACCTCCGACTCTCGTCGGACTACCTGACCGGCTCGCTCGGAGTGCTCGCAGCGCTCGACGAGCTCGAGACCGGACGCTCCGCCCTGCCGTTCGGACTCTGACCGAGTCGGCCCGAGACGAGGAGAGGAGGTGATCACAAGAACCGGATCCTCGATTTCCAGACCCTCGAAGGTGAGGCCGACGCGCACGACGCCGCGCGCGTCAGCACCTTCAGCGTCATCTCGCCGTGCCCGGGCTGGCCCAGCTCGATCACGTGGGGCAACTGCTGATAGTCGCTACCGGGCGCCCGCGATCCAGCATGACGTGGATCGCGGGCGTCTCACGAGTAAGACGTCCCCACCTTCGTCGAGGAGAAACGCTCATGATCCCCACCCTCCAGGCTCGAGCCGTCGAGCAGGTCATCACCGTAGGCCGGCAGCGGACGACCGTCCTGCGGGGCTGCGACATCGATCTGGAAGGGGGCGGGCTCACCGCTGTCGTCGGCCGCTCCGGCTCCGGCAAGTCCTCTCTCCTGATGTGCCTCAGCGGACTGGACCGGCCGACGTCCGGCGTCGTCGAGGTCAACGGCCGGGACGTGAACAGGCTGTCAGCGGCCGATCGCGCTCGCATGCTCCGCGCCCAGATCGGGTTCGTGTTCCAGCAGTACAACCTCGTGCCCTTCCTCGATGTCGAGGAGAACATCGCGCTCCCCTTCAGGCTCGACCGATCACCCGTGCCGCACGACCTGATCGGTGGACTCGTGGAATCGTTCGGCCTGCGCGACCGGCGCCGTGCGCCGGCGCGAACGCTCTCGGGAGGTGAGCAGCAGAGGACCGCTCTCTGCCGCGCCCTTGCACGGCGGCCCGGCATCGTCTTCGCCGACGAGCCGACCGGCGCCCTCGACTCGCAGAGCTCGCGGGTCGTCCTGTCGACTCTGCGGACGATGGCGGACGAGGGCCAGATGATCGTGATGGTCACGCACGATCTCGACGCCGCAGCCCTCGCGGACACGGTCGTGGTGATGCACGATGGTCGGACCGTGCGGACGACCGGACGCTGCACCAGCCATGAGCTGCTGAGCATCCTCGAAGAGGCCGGGGCCTGACTCGTGTCCCGTTACGTCGTACGCCTGTTCGCCGACGAGTGGCGCCGATGGTCTCCCGCGATCGCTGTGGTCGCCCTGATGGCGACGCTGATCGGGTTGTGCGTTCAGCAGTTCGCCTGGACCGGCGACCCCGCATTCACCGCCGCTGTCACGGAGGCCGGCGTCGCGCTCGGGGAGTTCCGGATCCTCTCGATCACGATCTACACTGTCGTGGCGCTCGTCGGCTGGGTCGCCCTGACGATCGTCGGCCGAGCGAGCGTTCTGGCCACAGGACGCACGCACGCGCTCTGGCTCCTGCTGGGCGCCTCCCGAGCCCAGGTGTTCGTCGTCACTCTCCTCGTGCTCGGCATCGTGAGTCTCCTCGGCGCCGGCATCGGAGCGCTCCTCTCGACACTGCTGGCGTTCTGGGCGGTTCCCGCATTCAACGGTGCCGTCTCGTCCGAGGTCGATCTTCCGAGCTTCTCGCTCGCGCCCTGGGCTCCGGTGGTCACGCTGGCGCTCGGCACGCTCACCGCTCTGGCGGGCGGAGTCCTGCCCGCGCGCCGCGCCGCCCGCACGCCGCCGAGCGCCGCGCTGCGTGAAGTCGGGAGCGGTCGACCGGGTACGGCGATGCGCGCGGTGCGGATCGGCTGCGGCATCGCCCTCCTCCTCATCGCCTCCGGCCTTGTCACGGCATCCGCCTCTGCTCGAGAACTCGGAGCGACCGGACCGGCGCCGATGTTCAACCTGGCCGTCGACGTAGGAGGCAGCGTCCTCGTGGCCGTCTACCTCCTCTGCCCGGAGGTGATCGCGCTCGTCTTCCGGGCTCTGCACGCGCTCTCCGCCCGATCGGGTCTCGTCGTCGCGGCTCTCGGAATCCGCGCGGCAGCAGCCCGGGTGCAGGTCAGCACCGCCACGATCGCGCCGCTCACGGCAGGGCTGGGGGCGATCGCCGTGCTCCTGTGCGCGGTGGAGTCCGTCGTCGCCATGACGACGGCGGTCCGGCCCGGGACCCGCGCCGATCTCACCGATGTTCTGACGATCGTCGCAGTCGTAGCCGTGTCGATGCTCGCCACCAGCGCCACTGTCGTCGCTCTCTCTGCGCAGAACCGCGAGCGCGAGATCGCCCTGCTCCAGGCAGCGGGCCTGCAGCGCCGACAGATCATCGGGCTCGTCGTCTCCGAGAGCCTCGCGATGTCCCTCGCCGCTTCCACAACAGCAGCCGCACCCGTCGCCGCCACCGGCGCGGTCTGCTGGCTCGTCAGTCGCGCAGCACTGGGCGAAGGGGTAGTGATCTGGCCGGTCCCGAGCGTCGTTCTCGGCCTCATCGGCTCGTGGATCGTGCTCTCGCTGATCCTCCTGATTCCCGCGCAGGCTCGGCTTCGCCGTCCCCCTGGACCGAGGTTGCGTGAGCAGGGTGTCTGACGTGATCACGGGTCGCGACGCACTGCCGCCTCGGGTTTCTGCGATCGCCGGACGGCTGCGACATCTCGCAGCTCTGCAGCCGTCGAGCGCAGCCGCGGAGCCGACAGGCCCCCGGCAGGTGCTCCTCCGGGATCCCGACGGGCGCCCCGTGCAGCACACCCTCGTCATCGCACCGCAGGAGTCTCTGGTGCTCTCGCCGGGCGCCGCCGCTTTCGCACTTGTGAGCGATCAGGACGGTGATGAGCATCACCGCATCCGCGTCGCCGTCGCGACCAGGAGCGGAGCCGTCGAGATCGTTCAGGACGAGCGCCCCGTCTCCCCGCGCATCCGATCGTTCTCGGACGGATTCCTCTGGATAAGGCGGAACGACGCGGGTCGGCCCTGGCAGGCGGTCTGGTGGCATCGCAGCCTGACGACTCCCCACGTGCTGCTCGAAGAGCCCGATCAGGCTCGGAGGCTCGATCTGCGCAGCGTCGCCGGGGCGATCGCCGTACTCGCATCGAGAGGGGCGCGCGACTCCCGGTAATGGGTGCTGACCGGAGAGGAGAGCAGTCCCCCGACGTGCCGTCGCCTCGACCTCGGCACGGAGAACGCGGATGTCTCCGCCTGCAGGGGCGGCCTCGCGGTCCTGTATCGACGGCACGGAGTCGTCCGGATGACCGGCTCGACGCGTCCTCTCGAGGTTCCCGTTCCGAAGGCCCTTCAGGCGGAGCACCTGCAGGAGGCCCAGGGTGAGCTCTTCGTACTCGGACGGTCGTCCGGCAGGAGAGCGGTGTGGCTGCCCGGCGGCGGGGCAGACGCGCTCTGGCTCGCGCCGGCGGCCGGGACCCTTGTTCCCGCCGTCGATCCGATCACCCGCCACCCGATCATGCTCGTCTCCTCCCCTGCTCACCGCGCCCACTGCGTCACCCCTGTACCGGGTAAGGCACTCGCCACCGAGGTCACAGAACGGATGAAGGTCACGTCACTCACTGCGCCGAGCCGGGACGGCACCCTCGTCCCGCTCACCCTGATGACTCCTGACGGCGCCGACAGCTGTCCCGTCGTCGTCCACGTCTACGGCGCCTACGGCATCAGCCTCGAGGGGCCGTTCGATCCCTTCACGGACGACCTCCTCGCGCGCGGAGCCGCGATCGCCTACTGCCATGTCCGCGGGGGCGGAGAGAACGGCCCGGAGTGGCATCGGCAGGCGACCGGCCTCGGCCGCGAGCGCCCGATCGAGGACCTCCTCGCCTGCCTGGCGTTGCTTCGTGAGCTTCCAGGGATCGACTCGCACCGGCTCCTTCTCACCGCGGCGAGCGCGGGCGCGCTGGTCGCTGCGACGGTCTGCCTCCGTCGCCCCGCAGAACTCCGTGGCCTCCACCTCGTGCATCCCTTCCTCGATCCCGTCGGCGCGCTCGATGATCGCTCCGCAGCCGCGGCGGCGTCCGACCGTGAGGAGTTCGGTGACCCTGACTGGATCCTCGCGAGCGGGCTCTCTCCACTCGCGACGATCGCCACAATGGTGGGGCGGAGCCGACCGCTTCCGCGCGCGTGGATTCGAGCCGGTCTCCGCGATGCCCGAGTCGACGCGTCGGCGATCGCGGAATTCGCAAGCGCCTACCGGGCAGTGGCTGAGCGCGACGATCCCGCGCACGTCGTCCTCCGTGCGACCTCGGGCGGTCACCTCAGCGGACTGACGCCCGAGGAGTCCCACCAGGAGAACGTCCTCGCTCACGCCTGGACGCTCGACCTCCTCGGCCTGGCCTGACCCGTCGAGCGCAAGGACGAGGGCGATCGTTCCGGCGGGAGCCGATCTCGTCCAGGCGAGAACTGCCCTACGGCGTCACTGGCCGGCACCCGACACCCCGCCCGCCGATTCGTGCGGCATCGCCACGCACCGCCACAACGAGAACCCGGTGACCGCGGAGGCGTGCTCTCCCGACTCCGTCGCCGCCGGCCCCCACTCCTGCAGCTCGGTGCACCCGTCCGCAACTGCGGCCTTCCGCACCGACTCGGTCGGCGGAGCGGAGTTCTTCAGCACCAGCAGAGGCGTGCGTCCTGCCGCGATCATCCGGGTGACGTCCTGCTCGGTGAAGACCCGCGCCTGGCCGGAGTAGCCGCCGTCGGTGAGCACGCTCGCGCCGGTCGCCGTGATGATCGGCGCCGAGATCGCCCAGGAGTCGGTGAGGAACAGGGGCGCGCCGTCCACCCCGCCGCCGGCGGCACGAGCGGCGGCGACCAGGCCGGTCTCGTCGGCGGTCATCGAGTCGTGCCCGCCGACCGCGTCCGGCGACGAGACCGCGAACGGAGCCGAGGTCTCGGCCCTCTGCGGGAAGCGCAGGCCGACGAGCGCGTCCCCGCCCGACCCGTCGAGGGACGCGTCGAGCACCTGGAGGCTGAACGCGATCGGCCCTGCCAGGATCACGACGGCCGCTGCGAGCGCGATCGAACGATGCCGGGCCGCGCCTCTGCTCGCCGCCGCACCGCCCCTACTCCACCGGGCCGCCACCGCGACCACGACGAGCCCTGCTCCGGCGAGCGCCGCGAGCGGCAGGCCCAGCACCGACGGCAGCTGCCCGCCCACGGCGAGCGCCGCGCTCCACGCCGTCTGCCCGACCAGGAGGAGCGGCAGCACCAGCCGCGCGCCGACCCGGGGCGACGCGAGCAGCCGCACCCCCTCCGCCCAGCCCAGCGCGGCGAGGAGCGCCAGCTGCACGCCGATCGCCGCGACGTACGCCATGTGCGGCACCGTCGCCACCGAGAGCACGCCCGCCGCTGTCACCAGCCACACCGCGAGGCAGACCAGGAGGGCGAAGGCACCGCGGGCACCTCCCCGCCTCCCCCGCCGCGGCCACCAGCGCACGGCGCCGAGCACCAGCCCGGCGAGCGCCGCGGGATACAGCCAGCCGACCTGCGTCGCGTACTGCGCCAGCAGCAGCTTGGCCGGCGAAGACCCCGCTGCTCCGCCCATCGTCGCCACGTGGGCGGAAGCGACGACGGCGCCGGGCACCGCTCCCGGGATCAGCCGGTCGAGCCCGTTGAACCCGAACACCATCGCGAAGACGTCGTTCCCCGTCGACCCGTCGATGTAGGGCCGGTCCCCTGCCGGCACCGCCTGCATCGCGACCATCCACGCCACCGAGGCGCCCACCGCGACGGCCAGGAGCCCGCCCGCCCAGGCGAGGGCTCGGCGCCACCCGTGCACCCCGACGAGAGTCGCCGCCACGAGCGCCGGCAGGACGAACCAGGCCTGCATCATCTTCGCCTGGAAGCCGATCCCGATGGACAGCCCGGTCATCAGGAGCGGCCACCACCGCCCGGTCAGCACCGCGCGCTGCCACCACACCAGCGCCACGGCGAGTGCCGCCGTGAGCAGCCCGTCCTCCATCGGGTGCCCGAACATCGACACGAAGATCGGCGTGCTCGCCGCCGCGGCCGCCGCGACCAGCCCGAGCCCCCGGCCGCCCCATCGGAGCCCGACGACCGAGCACGCCGCGACGGTGATCAGCCCCTCGAGCAGCTGCGGCAGCGCGATCGACGACGTCGACATCCCGAACAGGCGGATGCTCAGCGCCTGCGGCACCGCGAATCCCGTCAGCTTGTCCAGCGTCACCGTGGCGGCGGGATCGAAGGCTCCGAACGCCAGCGCGTGCCACGACTCCGACATCGACCGTGCCGCCGCCTCGTAGAAGACGGCGTCTCCGCCCCGGGCGAGATTCCAGCCGGTGAGGGCCGTCGAACCGCACAGGATCGCGAGGAGGGTGAGCCGCGCCCACCAGCGTTCGCGCCACCAGCGGGCGAGCGGAGCGGAGTGGGTCACGTCCACCGACGCTAGGGAGCCGGCCTGCCGCCGCCCTTGCGGGCGGTCGGGGAGACGCCGTGCATGCCGCTCCGGCCTCTCAGTCCGGACGCCGCCGGCACGGCCGACGACCAGGAAGGGTGCCGCGCCGCCCCGGTCACCCTCTAGGGTGCGGACATGCCCCGCTCCATGGCCGACCTCTCCTTCCGCCGCGCCCAGTGGGAGCAGCGCTACGCACCGCACGTGGCTCCCGTGAACCGCTGGGTCGACGAGCTGCGGAACCCCTACGGACGCGGCTGGCTGCCCTACGTCGCGCCCCTGCACGGCGGAGTGGAGGCGCGCGTCCTCAGCGTCCTCCGCGATCCCGGCCCCGCCACTCAGGACGGCATCGGAAGCGGCTTCCTCTGCACCGAGAACGACGACCCGACGGCGGAGCTCATGGCCGGGCTGATGGACGAGGTGGGCCTCGCCCCCGCCGACCTGCTGCCGTGGAACGCCTACCCCTGGTACATCAACCGGGCCCCGAACGCCGAGCAGCTCGACGCCGGCGTCGAGACCGTCCTGCATCTGCTCGCGCTCGCCCCCGACGTCGAGGTGGTCCTCCTGCAGGGCGGCGACGCCGATCACGGCTGGCGGCGCCTCCTCAGGCGGCACCCGGCGATCGAGCGCGAGCGCGGCCTCACGGTGATCCGCACCTTCCATCCGTCGCGACAGGCGCTCTGGGCACGGGATCCCGCCGAGCGGGAGGCGCGCTCCGCTCGACGTCGCGTGGCTTTCGCCGAGGTCGCCGCAGCGCTCCGGTGAGCGGTCCGCAGCGTCACGACGAGGCCCGGAAACGACGGAAGCCCTGACGACGACCAGTGGTCTCATCAGGGCTTTCCGTCGGGCTGACAGGATTTGAACCTGCGACCCCTTGACCCCCAGTCAAGTGCGCTACCAAGCTGCGCCACAGCCCGTGGCAGACCGGGCCGAGGCCCGGGCAACTCGACTACCTTAGCGGATGCCGACGCCGGAAGTGAAAACGAGCGGGCCCCGTAGACTCGCTGGGCGGAACGCGTCGGCACGGGTCGACGCGCCGTCGGCAGCTCGGGAGGCGTCAGCAGTGGATGCGCGGCAGAAGCGATCACAGGTGGCCCTGCACCGGGCGATCGTCGAACTCGCGACCGGCCGCGACGTCGCCACCCTCACCGTCTCCGAGATCACCGATCTCGCCGGCGTGAACCGCTCCACCTTCTACGCCCACGCCTCGTCCGCCGCGGAGCTGCTCTGCGCCGCCCTGCAGGACGAGCTCGACGCGATCCGGGAGGGCTACCTCCAGCAGCTCCGGAGCGGTGCCGCGACCGACGCGAGCATCCGCGAGGGCACCTCCCGCGTCCTCGGCCACCTGGACGGCCACCGCGACCTCTACCTCCGCGCCTTCGACGCCCCCGGCGGGGACTCGGGCCTCCGCGCGATGCTGGCAGGGCACTTCCGCACCGCCGTCTCCGCGACGCTCGACACGGGGATCCTCGACGTCCCGGCCGCGGACGCACCGCTCGGCTTCCTCGAGGACGCGACGGCCTCGTTCCTCGCGGCGGGCTCCGTCGGCCTGATGGAGCAGTGGCTCCGTCTGCCCGCGCCCCGCGATCCCGGCAGCTACCTCGCCGCCTACCGACGGCTCCTGCCGCCGTGGTGGCCCTTCGCCACCGGCGACTGACCGGCCTCGTCGGGCGCCGCTGCGCAGACGCTCGCCGAGAGAGTCGACCGCTCGGCTCGAGGGCGGCCGCAACTCCGCAAGCCGGACCGCGCGGCTCCTCGCTCCCTCTCGAGAGAGCTGTCCCGCTCGGCCGTGACGCCTCGGCAGCAGCATCCGCCCGCGCGACTCGATCGCTGCTCCTCCCGGAGACGCGGACGGCCCGCGGGAGGAGCTCCCACGGGCCGGACACGGTGCGGCTGCGCTCAGCGCGCGCGCTTCTCGCGGACGCGCATGTTGACGTTCACCGGCGACCCCTGGAAGCCGTAGATCTCGCGCAGGCGGCGCGCGATGTAGCGGCGGTAGCCCGGGTCGAGGAACCCGGTCGTGAAGAGGACGAATGTCGGCGGGCGCGACGAAGCCTGCGTGCCGAAGAGCACGCGGGGCTGCTTGCCTCCGCGGAGGGGGTGCGGGTGCGCCGCGGTGAGCTCGGCGAGGAACGCGTTGAACTTGCCCGTCGGGATGCGCGTGTCCCACGACTCGAGGGCGAGCTCGAGCGCCGGCACGAGCTTCTCGAGGTGGCGGCCGGTGCGGGCCGAGATGTTGACGCGGGGCGCCCACGCCACGTGGGCGAGGTCGGTCTCGATCTCGCGCTCGAGGTAGCGGCGGCGCTCGTCGTCGAGGAGGTCCCACTTGTTGAAGGCGAGCACGAGCGCCCGGCCCGACTCCAGCACCAGGTCGATGATGCGGACGTCCTGCTCCGAGATCGGCTGCGAGACGTCGAGGACGACGACGGCGACCTCGGCCTTCTCGAGCGCCGTCGAGGTGCGCAGCGACGCGTAGAAGTCGGCGCCCTGCTGGAGGTGCACGCGGCGGCGGATGCCCGCGGTGTCGACGAAGCGCCAGACCTTGCCGGCGATCTCGACCTGCTCGTCGACCGGGTCGCGCGTGGTGCCGGCGAGCTCGTTGACGACGACCCGCTCCTCCCCCGCCGCCTTGTTGAGCAGGCTGGACTTGCCGACGTTCGGGCGGCCGAGGATCGCGACGCGGCGCGGTCCGCCGACCTCGCGCTTGGCGACGGCCGACTCCAGAGGGAGCTTCTCGAGCACCGCGTCGAGAAGGTCGGCGACGCCGCGGCCGTGGACGGCCGAGACGGGGCGGGGCTCGCCCAGGCCGAGCGACCACAGCGATGCGGCGTTCGGCTCCTGGCGGGCGTCGTCCACCTTGTTGGCGGCGAGGAAGACCGGCTTCTTCGTCTTGCGCAGCAGCTTCACGACGTGCTCGTCGGTCGCGGTCGCGCCGACGTTCGCGTCGACGACGAAGATGACGGCGTCGGCGAGGTCGATGGCGATCTCGGCCTGCATGGCGACGGAGGCGTCGATGCCGCGGGCGTCGGGCTCCCAGCCGCCGGTGTCGACGATGGTGAACGTCCGGTCGATCCACTCCGCCTTGTAGGACACGCGGTCGCGCGTGACGCCCGGGGTGTCCTCGACGACGGCCTCGCGGCGGCCGAGGATGCGGTTCACCAGCGCGGACTTGCCGACGTTGGGGCGGCCCACGATCGCCACGACCGGGAGGGCGGGGAGGTAGCGGACCTCGTCCGAGTCCTCCCCGGCGAACTCGAGGAGGTCGAGGTCCTCCTCGTCGAGGTCGTAGTCCTCGAGTCCGCTCCGGAGCGCCTGCGCGCGTGAGGAGGCGAGCTGCTCGTCGAGGTCGCCGAGGCGCTCGACGAGGTCGTCGTCTCCGAAGTTCAGCTCGTCGTCACCGACGTGCGTGTCCTGTGCCATGACCGGCCCTTGCTCTCGAAGTTCGGACCTCGGCGACGACCGCGTCGACGGTCTGCTCGAAGTCGAGATGAGTGGAGTCGAGAAGAGTGACTCCTTCTGCGGCGTTCATGAAGTCGACCACCTGCGAGTCGGCGCGGTCCCTCGACCGCAGCGCCTGACCCGTCGCCTCGGCGGATTCCGTGGTGACCTCGCGCGAACGCCTGACCATTCTAGCCTCTTCGCTCGCCGTCAGCAGGATCCGGACCGGAGCGGTCGGTGCGACGACCGTCGTGATGTCGCGGCCCTCGACGATGATGCCCTCCCGACGCGTCTCGCCGATGATCCTCCGGAACAGCAGGGTGATCCTCCGACGGACCTCGGGGACCTTCGCCACGGCCGAGACCCGCGCGGTCACCCGGGGCTCGCGGATGGCGGTGGTCACCTCGGTCGGACCGACCCACACCGAGTACGACTCGGGGTCGGTGCCGATGGAGTAGTCGAAGCCGTCGAGCGCGTCGACGATCGCGTCCTGGTCCTCGAAGTCGAGGCCGCGGTCGAGCCCGTGCCAGGCGAGCGCGCGGTAGGCCGCTCCCGTGTCGAGGAACTCGAAGTCGAGGCGGCGGGCGGCAGCCCTCGACACGCTGGACTTGCCGCTGCCGGCCGGGCCGTCGATGGCGACCACGACGGCCTCGCCGAAGTCGCCCTGCTCGGCGGCCTCGGAGCGCGCCTCGCGCTCGGGAGCCGCGCCCCCGTCCTCCGGGATGCTCTGCTGTGCCCGGCGGGCGGGCGTCATCCTGTTCAGGCCGCCCTCCTGCCTGTTCTGCTCGGTGCTCATCCGGCGATCCTCCAGCCGCGTATGGTCAGTTCTTCGGTCAGCGGCGCGACCGCTTCGGGCACCACCGAGATCTCGGCGAGACCCACTCGGCGCCCCTGCGCGTGCTCGAGGCGCACGTCCTCGAGGTTGACGCCCGCCTCGCCGATCTCCACCAGGAGCCGCGCGAGGGTTCCGGGAGAGTCGTCGACGAGGACGATCAGGGTCGAGAAGCGCTGGTCCTGGCCGTGCTTGCCGGGCAGGCGCGCCACTCCGGCGTTGCCCGCGGCGAGGTGCTCGGCGAGCACGCGGCGCGAGCCGGGCGCCTCGAGGTCGCGGAGCGCGTCGGCGACCGCGGCGACGTCGTCGCGGAAGGCGTCGAGCACCGCGACGACGTGCTCGCGGTTCGCGGCCAGGATCTGCATCCAGAGCTCGGGGGCCGAGGCCGCCAGGCGCGAGACGTCGCGGACGCCCTGCCCGGCGAGGCGGAGCGCCGCGTTCGGGGCGTCGAGGAGGCGCTGGCCGAGCAGTGACGAGATCACCTGCGGGGCGTGCGAGACGAGGCCGACCGAGAGGTCGTGCTCCTCCGGGTCCATCTCGACGATGGTGCCGCCGAGGTCGAGAGCGAGGCCCTCCACCCTTGCGAGCGCGTCGGGCGCGGTCTCGCCGTCGCGGCAGATCACCCAGGGTCTGCCGACGAAGAGGTCTCCCCGCGCGGCGACCGGTCCGCCGCGCTCGCGGCCGGCCATCGGGTGCGAGCCGATGTAGCGGGCGAGGTCGACGCCGCGGGAGCGCAGCTCGCGCAGCGGCTGGGTCTTGACGCTCGCCACGTCGGTGACGACGGCTCCGGGGTGCGCCGCGAGCTCGCGCTCGACGACGCTCGCGGTGACGTCAGGGGGGACGCAGACGACGACGACGGAGGGCCGGTCGTCGGCGGAGGCGGCGCGGCCGGCCCCGTAGTCGATGGCGAGGGAGAGGCTCGCGGGCGAGGCGTCGTCGAGGACGACGTCGATCCCGCGGGAGGCGAGGCCGAGGCCGATGGAGGCGCCGAGCAGTCCGGAGCCGACCACCCGCACCGTCCCGGTCGTCCGCATCGCGGGCGGCACGGGGTGCAGGAGCTCGTTCACCCCGACAGCCTAGCGATCGGCGCGGCGCTGCTTGTCGGCGCCGGACCGGCGCGGAGGACCGTCGCTCCGCCCGCCGCCAGCGGAGGAGCCGCCGCGGTCGGACGACCGTCCCGCCGAGCCGCCGCGGTCGGACGACCGTCCCGCCGAGCCGCCGCGGTCGGACGACCGTCCGGACGATCCGCCGCGATCCGAGGATCGCCCGGCCGAGCCGCGCTCCGCCGGGGCGACGCGCTCGCCGCTGTCAGGCCGGGGCCGCCGCGCACCCGCGCTCGCCTTCTTCGAGGGGACCGCGGGAGCGGCCGCCACCGCCTCGCCGCCCTGCCGCGCGATCGTGAGCAGCGCGCCCAGCTCCTCCCGGGTCAGGTCGCGCAGATCGCCCGAGCGCAGGGTGCCCAGGTGCAGCGGCCCGAACTGGCGCCGGACGAGCTCGATCACCGGGTGGCCGACCGCCGCCATCATCCGGCGGACGACCCGGTTGCGACCGGAGTGCAGGGTGATCTCGACGAGCGAGGCGTTCGAGCGGCCCTCCGGCCGGCCGAGGAGACGCGCCTTGTCGGCGGCCACCGGTCCGTCGTCGAGCTCGATCCCAGAGGTCAGCGTCGCGATCGTCTGCGGGAGGACCTGCCCGTGCACCTTCGCGATGTAGGTCTTCGTCACTCCGAACGACGGGTGCGCGAGGACGTGGGCGAGCTCGCCGTCGTTGGTCAGCACCAGCAGTCCTGAGGTCTCGGCGTCGAGGCGCCCGACGTTGAACAGCCGCTCCTCGAAGTTCTTCGTGTAGAGCCTGAGGTCGGTGCGTCCGTTCTCGTCCGCCAGCGAGCTGACGACGCCGATCGGCTTGTTGAGCATCACGTAGCGACGCGAGGTGTCCAGCTGCACCGCGACCCCGTCCACCTCGATCCGGTCGGTCGCCGGATCGATGCGGCGGCCGAGCTCGTCCGCCACCTCGCCGTTGACGCGGATCCGCCGCGCCACGATCATCTCCTCGACCACTCGTCGGGAGGCGACCCCCGCTGCCGCGAGGACCTTCTGCAGTCGTTCGCCGTCGGGGCCGCTGTCAGGCGCGCTCATCGAATCCGTCTCTTCCGTCGCTCAGTAGGGGGGAGATCTTCGGCAGCTCGTCGAGCGAGGTGAGGCCGAGGTGCACGAGCAGCTGCTCGGTGGTGCCGTAGAGGACCGCGCCCGTCTCGGGGTCGTGGCCGACCTCCGCGATGAGGCCGCGGCCGAGGAGGGTGCGCGCGACGGAGTCGACGTTGACCGCGCGGATCTGCGCGACCTGACCGCGCGAGACCGGCTGCTTGTAGGCGATCACGGCGAGCGTCTCGAGCGCCGCCTGCGAGAGCCGCGTCGGGTTCTGCGTCAGGACGAAGTCCTTGACCACCGGGTCGTACTCGCGGCGCACGTAGATCCGCCAGCCGGCACCGACCTCGCGCAGCTCGAAGCCCCGGCGGATCGCCCCGTCGGCGCCGTCGTAGTCGGCGACCAGGCGCTCGATCGACTGGCGGACCACGGCGATCGGCCTCGACAGCGCGGTCGCGAGGGAGGCGAGCGGCTGCGGCTCGTCCGCGACCATCAGGATCGCCTCGATCGCCCGGTCGATCTCGAACGCGACGGTCCCGGGGCCGGCGTCAGGAGTCATAGTCGGCTCCGAGCGCGGCGAGGCTCGCATCGCTCCACTGCTCGGCGACCCAGCGCAGCGTGAGCTCGCCGAGCGGCTCCGGCTGGTCGAACGAGATCGCGGCGTGCCGGTAGAGCTCGAGCACGGCCAGGAAGCGCGCGACGATCACGCCCTTCTCGTCGGCGTCCGCGATCAGCTCGCCGAAGGTGGCCCTCCCGCGGGCGCGCAGCATGGCCACGACGTGGGCGGCCTGCTCCCGGATGCTGATCTGCGGGGCGTGCAGGTGGTCCAGGCCCACCGTCGGCAGCTCGCGCGGAGCGAGGGCGACGGTCGCGAGGGCGGCGAAGTCGGCGGGCGACAGGGTCCAGACGAGCTCCGGCTTCGCGGACCGGTACTCCTCCTCCAGAGGCACGTCGCGCACGTGGCGGGCGGTCTCGATCGCGATCCGCTCGGCGAACCACGACGACACCTGCTTGAAGGCCCGGTACTGCAGGAGCCGGGCGAACAGCAGGTCTCGCGCCTCCAGCAGCGCCGCGTCCTCCGCGTCCACGAGCTCGCCCTGGGGCAGGAGTCCGGCGATCTTCAGGTCGAGGAGCGTCGCGGCGACGACGAGGAACTCCGACGCGCGGTCCAGCCCCTCGAGCGAGTCGATCCCGTGCAGGTACGAGAGGAACTCGTCCGTCACGGCGCTCAGCGCGATCTCGGTGATGTCGACCTGCTGCTTCGCGATGAGGCTCAGCAGGAGGTCGAACGGACCCTCGAAGTTGGTCAGCGCGAGGTGGAACCCGATGGGAGCGGCGCGCTCCTCGAGGAGGACCTCAGGCGACCGCGCCACGCGAGATCAGCTCCCTGGCGAGCTTGCGGTACGCCTTCGCGGCGTTGTGCTCGGGCGCGAACTGGGTGATCGGGACGCCGGACACGCTGGCGTCCGGGAACTTCACCGTGCGGCCGATCACCGTCTCGAGCACGCTGTCGCCGAAGGCGTCGACCACCCGGTCGAGCACCTCCCGCGAGTGCAGGGTGCGGGAGTCGTACATCGTGGGCAGGATGCCGTCGAGCTCGATCACCGGGTTGAGCCGGTCGCGGACCTTGTCGATCGTCTCGATCAGCAGGGCGACGCCGCGCAGCGCGAAGAACTCGCACTCGAGCGGGATGAGGACGCCGTGGCTCGCGGTGAGCGCGTTGACCGTGAGCAGACCCAGCGAGGGCTGGCAGTCGATCAGGATGACGTCGTAGTCCGCGCTCACCTTGCGGAGCACCCGGGCGAGGATCTGCTCGCGCGCGACCTCGTTGACGAGGTGGACCTCGGCGGCGGAGAGGTCGATGTTGGCCGGGATGACGTCCAGGCCCGGCACGCGGGTCCTCCGGATCGCCTCGGCCGGGTCCTTCACGGTGCCGAGGAGCAGGTCGTAGATCGTGATGGCGTCGTAGGTCGTGACCCCGAGGCCGGCCGAGAGGGCGCCCTGCGGGTCGAAGTCGATGGCCAGTACGCGTCGGCCGTACTCGGCGAGGGTCGCGCCCAGGTTGATGGTCGTCGTCGTCTTGCCGACGCCGCCCTTCTGGTTGCAGAGGGAGATGATCCGAGCGGGGCCGTGACCGGTGAGCTCCACCGGCAGCGGGAAGTCGCGCAGGGGGCGGCCGGTCGGGCCGAGCGTCGGGGCTTCGAGACCGGTGAGCTCGGCCTTGTCGTCCGTCTTGCGTGTCACCTGCGTCGTCCTCGCTTCCGTGGCGGCGTGCGCTCCCGCGCGGCCTCCGACGAGTGTACCGGCGCCCCGCTCCCCGGCCGCCGCGCCCCGCCGCGCGGGGCCGCGGCTCTAGCGCCGCGCTCGCGGGTGCGCGGACGTGTAGACGTCCCGGAGCGTGTCCGCCGTCACCAGCGTGTAGATCTGCGTCGTCGCCACCGAGGCGTGCCCGAGGAGCTCCTGCACCACGCGGACGTCGGCACCGCCCGCGAGCAGGTGGGTCGCGAACGAGTGCCGGAAGGTGTGCGGCGAGATCTCCCGGTCCAGCCCGGCCTTCTCGGCGACGGCGCGGATGACCAGCCAGGCGCTCTGCCGCGACAGGCGGCTCCCGCGGACCCCCAGGAAGAGCGCCGGCGTCGCGCGTCCCCTCCGCGAGAGCTCGGGCCGCGCACGCACAAGGTACTCGTCGACCGCCTCGCGGGCGAAGCGGCCGAGCGGCACCATCCGCTGCTTGGACCCCTTGCCCGTCAGCCGCACCACCTCCGCGGCGACCACGTCGTCGACGTTCAGGTCCACCGCCTCCGAGATGCGCGCGCCCGTCGCGTAGAGCAGCTCCAGCAGGGCCCGGTCCCGCAGGTCCGCGAGCTCCTCGCCGCGCGCCGCGTCGAGCAGTGCCGCCATCTGCTCGACCGTGACCGCCTTCGGCAGGGTCATCGGGATCTTCGGCGGCACCACGTCCCGGGCAACGTCGTCCGAGACGACCCCCTCCTCGAGGGCGAAACGGTGCAGCCCTCGGACGCTCGAGAGGATCCGTGCGCGCGAGCTCGCCGCGAGCGGCCGCTCCGGGCGTGCGGCCAGCCAGGAGGAGAACTCCCCCACGTCGACCCGTCCGAGCTGCGCCAGATCGACGGTCCCGCGCTCCTCGAGCCAGCCGAGGTAGAGCTCCAGGTCGCGCCGGTAGGCCGCGAGCGTGTGCGCCGAGAGCCCGCGCTCCACGCTCGCCTGCCGGAGGTACGCCTCGGCGCAGGCGCGGGGGCTCACCCCCGGGGGTGGCGGACCCGCGGGTGGCGCGTCCACGGCGAGGACGCGTCGCCCAGCCCGTCCCAGTCGCGCGAGCGGAACGCGTGCGCCGCGAGCACCGCGATCGTCAGCGAGGGGTTCTGCACCCGGCGGGCGAGGACCGCCTCGACCGCCTCGTCCAGCGGCACCCACCGCAGCTCCATGTCCGCCTCCTCCGCCTCGCGGTCGAAGGCGGAGCCGGTGGACGAGAGCCCGCGGGCCAGGTAGATCCGGATGACCTCGTCGCTGCCGCCCGGCGAGGTGGCGAACTCCGAGAGCAGGTCCCAGCGCTCGGCCTGCAGGTCCGTCTCCTCGCCCAGCTCCCGCTGAGCGGCGACCAGGGGATCCTCGCCCTCGACGTCGAGCAGGCCGGCCGGGATCTCCCACTCGCGGGTGCGGACAGGGTGCCGGTACTGCTTGATCAGGGCGACGCGGTCCTCGTCGTCGAGGGCCAGCACGGCGACGGCTCCCGTGTGATCGAGGAACTCCCGGCGCAGCTCGCCGCCGCCGTAGCGGAACGTCTCGGCGCGGACGCCCCAGACCATCCCGTCGAAGACGCGCTCACTGGTCAGGACCTCCGGCTCGACGAGCTCGTCCGACAGCGGCTCACTCATCGGCGCCCGCCTCCGATGCCGGGAAGAGGCGCGAGGCCTCCTGGCGCTCGAGGGCGGCGGTCACGAGGCCGCGGAAGAGCGGGTGCGCGGCGTTCGGGCGCGAGCGGAGCTCCGGGTGCGCCTGCGTGCCCACGTAGTAGGGGTGATTCTCGCGGGGCAGCTCGACGTACTCCACGAGGTGGCCGTCGGGCGAGAGGCCCGAGAACCAGAGCCCCGCCTCGGCGATCCGGTCGCGGTAGCGGTTGTTGACCTCGTAGCGGTGACGGTGGCGCTCGGCAGCCTCAGGTGCGCCGTACACCTCGGCGACGATCGAGCCCTCGGCGAGCTCGGCCGTGTAGAGGCCCAGGCGCATCGTGCCGCCCATGTCCCCGGACGCGAGGATCTCGACCTGCTCGGCCATCGTCGCGATGACGGGGAACTCCGTCTCCGGGTCGAACTCCGACGACGAGGCCCCCTCGAGGCCGGCCTCGTTGCGGGCGTACTCGATGACCATGCACTGCAGGCCGAGGCAGAGCCCGAGGGTCGGTATCCCGTTCTCCCGCGCGAAGCGCAGCGCGCCGAGCTTGCCCTCGATGCCGCGGATGCCGAAGCCGCCGGGCACGCAGATGCCGTCGAGCTCGGAGAGCGCCTTGGCCGCAGCCTCGGGGTCCTCGAGCCCGTCGGAGGCGATCCAGCGGATGGCGACCTTCGTCTGCTGCGCGAAGCCGCCGGCCCGCAGAGCCTCCGTCACGGAGAGGTAGGCGTCGGGCAGGTCGATGTACTTCCCGACCAGGCCGATGGTGACCTCGTGCTTGGGCTCGTGCACGGCCTCGAGCAGTCGCGACCAGCCGTCCCAGACGACCTCGCCGGCCGGGAGGCCCAGCTGGTCGATGATGTAGGCGTCGAGGCCCTGCTCGTTGAGCATCTGCGGGATCTCGTAGATCGACGCGACGTCCTTGGCGTTGACCACGGCCTGCTCGTCGACGTCGCACATCAGCGCGATCTTGCGCTTGTTCGACTCCGACACGGGCCGGTCGCTCCGCAGCACCAGCGCGTCCGGCTGGATGCCGATCGAGCGCAGCGCCGCGACGGAGTGCTGGGTGGGCTTGGTCTTCTGCTCGCCGGAGGCGCCCATGAAGGGCACCAGCGAGACGTGCACGAAGAAGACGTTGCGGCGGCCGAGCTCGTGGCGGACCTGGCGGGCCGACTCGATGAACGGCTGGCTCTCGATGTCGCCGACGGTGCCGCCGATCTCGGTGATGATGACGTCCGGCTGCGGGTCGTCCTCCGACTGGAGGCGCATGCGCCGCTTGATCTCGTCCGTGATGTGCGGGATGACCTGGACCGTGTCGCCGAGGTACTCGCCGGCGCGCTCCCGCGCGATGACCCGCGAGTAGATCTGGCCGGTCGTGACGTTCGCGGCCTGGTTCAGGTTGATGTCGAGGAAGCGCTCGTAGTGGCCGATGTCGAGATCGGTCTCGGCGCCGTCGTCGGTCACGAAGACCTCGCCGTGCTGGAACGGGTTCATCGTCCCCGGGTCCACGTTGAGGTACGGGTCGAGCTTCTGCATGACGACGCGCAGCCCGCGCGCGGTCAGCAGGTTGCCCAGGCTCGCGGCCGTGAGTCCCTTGCCGAGCGAGGAGACGACACCGCCGGTGACGAAGATGTGCTTCGTGATCTTCGAGGGGGCGTCCTGCCCGGCCGTCGAAGCGTTCCGGGTCGAGGACCCGGAGGAGCCCTCGGGATCCGAGGGAGAAGAAGAGGAAAGGCCCGCGTTCGTAAAGTCCACCACGGGGTTCCACCGTAACAGCAGAACGGCGGCGGCGGACCGTCCGGGACGGATCGATGTCGTCCAGGGCCGCTCGCGATCAGCCCCGCCGACTCGATTCGAGGAGCTCCCGCGCATGAGCGAGAGCGTTGGCGGAGTCGGTGAGCCCCGAGAGCAGGCGCGCCATCTCGGACACCCGCTCCTCGGAGTCGAGCTGCGTCACGGCGCTCGAGGTCACCGCGCCGTCCGAGCCCTTCTCGACGCGGAGGTGGTTCGTGGCGAATGCGGCGACCTGCGCGAGGTGGGTCACCACGATGACCTGCGACGTCTCGGCGAGCCGCGCGAGCCGTCGGCCGATCTCGATCGCCGCCGCTCCGCCGACCCCTGCGTCGACCTCGTCGAAGACGAACGTCGGCACGGGGTCGTTGGCGGCGACCACGACCTCGATCGCGAGCATCACCCGCGAGAGCTCGCCTCCCGAGGCTCCGCGGGCGAGGGGCCGGGGTGCGGCCCCGGTGTGCGGCTGGAGCAGCATCTCGACGGAGTCGCGCCCGTGGATGCTCGGCTCCCCCGCGGCCGTCACCTTCACGTGCAGGCGCGCATCCGCCATGGCCAGCGCGGTGAGCTCGTCGCTGACCCGCTCCCCCAGCTCGGCGGCCGCCGCGGTCCGCAGCTCGGTCAGCCGGGTCGCGAGGCGGTCGACGAGGTCCGCGTCGGCCGCGGTGTCGGCCTCGAGAGCCGCGATCCTCTCGTCGTCGCCGTCGAGCTCGAGCAGGCGGAGTCCGGAGGAGTCCACCAGGTCGAGCACGTCGTCCAGCGTCGGTCCGTAGGTGCGGGCGAGCAGGGACAGCTCCGCCCGACGGTTCTCGATCAGCTCCAGGTCGTGCGCGCCGTCGAGGTCGAGCTCCGCCAGGTACGAGGAGAGCCCTCCGGCGGCGTCGACGAGGAGCACCGCCGCCTCGCCGAGCGTCTGGACCGTCGGCTGCAGCGCGGCGTCGTGCTCGGCCGCCCGCTCCAGCACGCGCCGCGCCGTCTCGAGGAGCCCGAGCGCGTCCCGCCCGTCCAGCTCCTCGGACGAGATCGCCTCGCGGGCCTCGCCGGCGGCGAGCCGGAGCTGCTCGATGCTCCCGAGCCGGGCGGACTGCGCCGCGAGCTCGACGTCCTCCCCGCGCTGGGGGGCGACCACCTCGATCTCGGCGAGGGCGGAGCGGAGCCGTTCGGCTTCGCGGGCGCGCGTCTCCCGGGCCTCGGTGAGCGAGTCGAGCTCCTCCCGGTTGGCCCGCCAACGCTCGAAGGCGCTCGCGTAGTCGCGGAGGGCGTCGGCGAGACCGGGTCCGCCGAACCGGTCGAGCGCCTCGCGCTGCGCCGCGGCGGAGCGGAGGCGGATCTGGTCCGACTGCCCGTGCACGACGACCAGCTGATCGGCGAGCTCGCTCAGCACGCTGACCGGTGCGCTCCGGCCGCCGACGACGGCTCGCCCGCGTCCCTCCGCCGAGACGGACCGCGCGAGGAGCAGCTCCGGGCCGTCGAGATCGCCGCCGGCGTCGTGGACGCGCTCGGCGACCGGGCCCTCCTCGGGGACCAGCCAGCGCCCCGACACCCAGGCCTGCTTCGCTCCCGAGCGCACCGCGGACGCGTCCGAGCGCGCGCCCAGCACGAGGCCGAGCGCCGTGACCACCATCGTCTTGCCGGCGCCGGTCTCGCCGGTGACCGCGGTGAAGCCCGGTCCGAGCGGGAGCGTCGCCTCGGCGATCACTCCGAGGTCGCGGATCTGCAGCTCTTCGAGCATCGGGCCTTACTCCGTCTCCGCCGACCCCCGCCATCCGCGGATGGGGAGACCGAACTTGTGCACGAGTCGATCGGTGAAGGGGGCGTCGTGCAGGCGTGCGAAGCGCACGGGCACGGGCGAGCGCCGGTAGACGACGCGCGCTCCCGGCGGCAGCTCGTAGGCGCGCCGGCCGTCGGCCCAGAGGACGCCGACGCCGTCGGTCCTCTCCTTGACCTCGACGGCGAGGCTCGACGACGGGCCCACGACGAGGGGCCGCGCGAAGAGGGCATGGGCACTGAGCGGAACGAGGAGCATCGCCTCGACGGTCGGCCACACGACGGGGCCGCCCCCGGAGAAGGCGTAAGCGGTGGAACCGGTCGGAGTGGACACGACGATGCCGTCGCAGCCGAAGCTCGACAGCGGACGTCCGTCGACGCCCACCATGACCTCGAGCATCCGCTCGCGGCTGCCCTTCTCGACGGTCGCCTCGTTGAGCGCCCAGGTCTCGTAGACGACGGCCTCGTCGATCTTGACGCGCACCTGCAGGGTCATCCGCTCCTCGACCGCGTAGTCGCCGTCGAGCGCACGGGCGACGGCGTCGTCGAGATCGTCCCGCTCGCTCTCCGCGAGGAACCCGACGTGGCCGAGGTTCACGCCGAGCAGAGGGGCCGTCCCGGACCGGACGATCTCCGCTGCGCGGAGGATGGTCCCGTCCCCGCCGAGCACGAACACGAGCTCGATGGACTCGAGCGGCACGTCGGACCCGAGCACGGCGACGTCGCTCAGATCCGGAGCGACCGCGACGATGTCGCCCTTGTCGTCGGCGCAGAGGACGGGGTGGGCGCCGGAGTTCCGGAGGCGCTCGACGACGAGGACCGCCGCATCGAGGGAGTCCGTCCGTCCGGTGTGGGCGACGACGAGGATGTTGCGCTCGCCACGAGGGGACTGCATCGAGGGTGTGTCCTTCTGGTCGGTCGACAGCGGCGGACACGATCGCGTCATCCGGTGGTGAGCGCGGTGACCGCGTCCCTCCATTCTGTCGGAATCGTTCCGCGGTCGCGGTGGAGGTGCGCCAGATACTCGCGATTCCCAGCGCCCCCCGGGAGTGGCGACTCGGCCAGCCCGACGACGCCGAGCCCCAGGTCCCACGCCGACCACAGGACGTCCGAGAGGGCCTCGCGACGCAGCTCCGGATCCCGGACGATCCCCTCCCGCAATCCCAAGCGGCCGACCTCGAACTGCGGCTTCACCAGCACCACGAAGTCGGCGAGCGGATCCACGGAGGCGGCGACGGGAGGCAGAACCATCCGCAGGGAGATGAAGGACACGTCGGACACGACCAGGTCCGGCACGATCGCGGTCCTGGCGGCTTCGGCGAGCCGGGCGGCGGTGAGATCCCGCGCATTGAACCCCTCCACCACGTGGACGCGATCGTCGGACCGGATCCGGGGAGCGAGCTGCGCGTGCCCGACGTCGAGGGCGATCACCGAGGCGGCGCCGCGCTCGAGCAGGACCTGCGAGAACCCGCCCGTCGACGCCCCGACGTCGAGAGCGTTCCGGCCGGCGACTCGCACCGTCGCGAAGGTGTCCAGGGCGGCGAGCAGCTTGTGGGCGGCCCGGCTGACGTAGTGGTCGAGGCCGGCGACCGCGACGTCCTGATCGTCGCGGACGCGGATCGAGGGCTTCAGTCCAGGGACGCCGTCCACCGTCACCAGACCGTCGGCGATCATCCGAGCGGCATGGGTGCGGGACCGGGCGATGCCCCGTTCGGCGAGAGCCGAGTCGAGTCGCGAGTCGTCGGTCATCGGTCGCGGTCCGCGTTCTCGAGTCGGATGCGCAGCTGCTCCTGCAGCTGGACGTATCCGGCCGCCCTCTCGCTGAGCGGAGTCCGCTCGATCCGGAGGAGCTCGTCTGACAGGACGTGTTCCTCCACGGCGTCGAAGCCGTTCTGGAGCGGCCTCGATTCCGGGTAGGGCGTCGGGTCGTGCTGAGTCATCGCTGCTCCTCGTTCCGGAGTCGGGCGACGACGGTCATCGTCGCTCCGGCCGGCCCTGTTCCTCCTCGAACAGAGACCGACCGGTTAAACAGCGATGGCCACCCATTTCTAGGTGGCCATCGTGAATGGTGTCCGGCGGTGTCCTACTCTCCCACAGGGTCCCCCCTGCAGTACCATCGGCGCTGAGAGTCTTAGCTTCCGGGTTCGGAA